>DATCWN010000196.1:0-7041 GCA_036566285.1 Hanamia sp. | reverse complement strand
GAAGGAATCATAATTGGATCTTCTGTGCGGGCAATTACTTTTGAAGGATCATTAATATCCAATAGAAAAGCTCCCAAGCAATATTGATGCTGCTGATTGGCGCCATGATAAATCTCCAGCCATCCTTTTTCTGTTTTGATGGGTGCTGCTCCCGCTCCTACCCTCGCACTGTCCCAGTAATCTTTTCTTGTTTTAATAATGCATTGATGATTACCCCAGTGGATGCCATCCGGCGACTGTGTAAGCCAGATGTAATTACCGCCAATATCCACACTACTTGGTCTGTGTAATGCATAATAGAGCCCGTTTATTTTTTCAGAAAAAATAGCGCAGTCTTTATTATGAGGAGGTAGCATCATTCCATACGATTGAAAATCTTTCCAATCGGTAGTAGTCTTTAACCCAACGCCCACGCCATTTTCAGAGACAGCGGTGAATGTGAGATAATATTTATTTTCAAGGAAAGTCACCCTGCAATCTTCTATGCCAAAAGCCTGTAAATTACCTTTACCCATTAAAGGCAAGTAGTCTTCCGGTTCATAAAAAGAAATACCATCATCGCTGCAAAGCAATCTTAAATGCGATAACGTAGTTAAATAATCAACTCCTTTATAATTGATCACTCTTGCATCTGTTGCTATTAATTCCGGATCGCTTTTACTGATTTCAATAATTTTAATTTTGCCGGAATCGGTAAGAACAGGAAAGGAAATACTATTTTCTTTTTGCGCAGGCCTTTCGGCAACCCGCACTATCAGCCATGTTTTATCCTGGTATTGAAAAACTCCGGGATTCAGTAGACAGGTAATTTCCAGGCCGTCTATGCTTGATTTTAAATCGCCGGGAGATAAAAGCGGGTTTTGATTAAATCGCTTTGCGATATCTTTCATGAAAAATAAGTTTAGTCCGTAAAATCGATATCCTATTCACAATTCTGTGTAAAAAATTAGAAAAAGGAGTCAGCCTGAATTTCTTCTTATCAGGCTGCTCCTGCAAAATCGCTTTAGAATTTAATAGCCGGGATTTTGAGTAATGGTACCGCCGGATTTATCAATTTCACCTTGTGGAATCGGATAGAGATAATTTTTATCCTGGAAATTTTTGCCAAGGCCGGTTAAAAAACTCTTTGCCAAACCCCAGCGTTTAAGGTCATTGAATCTTTGAGATTCAAATCCTAATTCTACTCTCCTTTCCTGCACCAGCCAATTTTTTATCTGGTCCTTATTGGTAGAAGTCACATCCCTGTCTGGCAAAGTACCAGCGGGCGGCAAAGTGCCGGAAGCGTTAACTGATAACCTTGCACGCTGCCTTATTTTATTGATGATTGCGATTGCTTCCGGATAGGCGCCTGTCTCATTTAATGCCTCGGCTTTCCAAAGCATTACATCCGCCCAGCGAATATATATTTTGTTGGAAGGCGCATCATCATTGCCTTTATTATTGCCGGTTACCTGGCCAAATATTTTATAAACATTCTGGCTGGCAACATCTACTGTATAGCCTAATCTGGGATCGTTGGGCTCAAAGGCATTGATAAAACTGGTGGAGGGTGCAATAAAGCCCCAGCCTGCCAAAGCGCAGATACCATTGCCTGTTCTTGGCGTTGTCAGCGACTCATGATCGTAGGCAAAGATTACCTCGTTTTCCGCAAATTCTTTTGCCACACTAAAGTTGTCGAAATAATTAGCATTTAGGCTGTAATAGTTTAATGCTTCCATTTCATTTATGATACTGATCACATCTGCCCATTGTTGATTGTACAAAGCAACCTTCGCCTGCATAGCCAACACGGCTCCTTTAGATACTCGCCATTTCTCTGTGGCATTTGAATATTTGCCGTCTGGCAATAAAGTCTTCGCTTCAGCAAGGTCTTTACTGATCTGTGCATAAACATTGGCCTTGGTCTCTCTTTTTGCTATGTTGTACGCATCTACAAAATTCTTTAAAGGTTCTAATAACAACGGTACGTCGCCATATAAATTCACGAGGTCGAAATAATAAAAAGCCCTTAAAAAGTAAACCTGCCCCAAAAGGTTTTTCCTTGTAGCCTCGTCTATCGCAAGACTGGATACCAGCTCGGCATTAGTCAAATAACTGATAGATAAATTGGTTCTTGCTACGCCAGCATAATCATAGCTCCATTGCCCCTTAACACCACTGTTAGAGGAAGTAAAACTAAAATCGGAAAATTGATCCATCCATGCCTGGTCGCCATCCGGGTTCCATTTTTTCAGCATATCGCCGGAGGCAATGTCTTGCAAAATAAAATCGTTGCGAAGCACGGTGCCATCATCCCAGCCCCATTCGCCGATAATGTTTAAGGTACTGGAAAGTAGCTGGTAAGAATTGGTCACAGAATAGAGTACTGACTCATGTGTGGGAGATACCCCTTCTGTTATTATCCCTATCGGGGTTTTATGTAACTCTTTGTTACAGCTGACTGCACAAATAATTATGAATGCCGCCAGTATTTTATAAATTGATTTCATGTTTTTTATTTTTAGCGGTGAATTATAACTTGATATTGATACCAAATAAAATTGCTGTTGATTGCGGGTAAGTACCCTGGTCAAACATGTTATATGCTTCCGGATCTAACCCTGTGTAATCGGTTATTGTCAGCAGGTTCTGAGCCGATATAAACAGGCGTGCATTTTGAAAAACAGGATGTGTTTTACCAAATGCGTTTAATGTATATCCGATCTCGATATTTTTAAGCCTGAAATAAGAAGCATCTTCTACAAAAATGCTGGACACTTTACTGCTTCCATTATCCGTGAAAGTGGAACGTGGTATGGTATTACTGGTACCCTCGCCATGCCATGCATTTAAAGTATTTACAGTATGATTAAACGGGCGGGTATCGTAATCAATAATTTTTTTGAGATCATTGTATTTTTCTATACCGTTTACTCCCTGTAATAACATGGAAAAATCAAAACCCTTATACGAAGCCGATAAATTAAACCCGTAAGTAAGCCGCGGGTTTGGATTTCCGATATAGGTGCGGTCAATATCATTGATGATGCCATCTTCATTTATATCCTTAAACTTGATATCGCCCGGTTTAACGTCAGGATGACTTGCACCGGTTAAATAATCATCTATCTCTTTTTGAGTTTGATAGATGCCCACCATTTCAAATCCGTAAAATGCATTTAACGGATGGCCAGGCTCGGTTTTAGAAACCTGTCCATAGATGTTAGGTAAAGTGGGGGCTAATTTTTCTACCACGTTAGAGACCGTGGCCAAATTGGCATTTACATTGTACCTGAAAGCCCGGTCATTATTTTTATATCCGACTGCCAGCTCAAATCCTTTATTTGTCACTTTCCCTGCATTTACAATGGTTGGCTGCACATCGCCCACAAAAGCCGGTAATCCCAGTGGTAACAACAGATCGGAAGTGGTTTTCTCAAAATAGTCAGCAGAAAGAGACAATTTATTTCTGAGAAGGCCGAGGTCAATTCCTATATTATTCTGATTAGTAGTTTCCCATTTTAAATCAGGGTTGCCATAACGTAATAAAGTACCCTGGGGATTATAAATCGCAAGAGAATTGTAATTACTAAGGCCTGATTGGTTGCCCAATTTTCCGGTACTAGCCCTTAATTTCAAATCAGATATCCAGCTTACATCCTGCATAAATTTTTCCTGTGATATTCTCCAGCCTGCAGAGAAGGAAGGAAAAAATGCCTGTTGCTTATTAGCCGCAAACTGGCTTGAAGCATCTTCTCTAAGACTTGCAGTGGCGAGAAAACGATTATCGTAATTATAATCTACAGAGCCAAAAACAGAGAATAGCGCCCATTCAGATGCACCCCCTCCGTTCCAGAGATCTTGTGGGAAATCACCAAAATCTATGTACTGAAAAGCAGGATCTGAATTACTAAATCTTGACCTCGATGCTCCTACAGAAGAAGCATGGTTGGTAATAAATTCGCTACCTAATAATACACTAAAAGAATGCTCCCCGATTCTTTTATTATAGTTCAATGTATTGGTCCAGGTAATGGTGGTTTCCTGTCCTCTGTCCTCCGATAAATTAGTAGGGCGGTTTTGACGGCCCTGGCCTTTATCAACAGCAGCTCCTCCTCCATCATCATCACCATAGTTTTTATTGAATGCCTTATTGTGAGACATATTTAAATCTATACCCACGTTAGTTCTTAGCCTCAGTTCCTTATTTCTTAAAAAAGCATATTCGGCATAAATATTTCCGAAGGTTTTAAAATTGTTACGTTTGTCATTGGTAAAATAGGCAATGGCTAAAGGGTTAGAGCCAAACTCGTACTTATTGGCTCCGCCATTCCAACTACCACCGTTCGCCGCTACATTTTGTGAGTAAAAAGGCAAATCAGTATAAGGATCTTCCGGAGTGTAGGTCGGATCCGTTTTATCTTTAAAAACCGCTATTACAGGCGGGCGGATAAAAGCATGGCGTACAACGCCAGGCGCATCACCACTTGAGGAAATCTTATCCTGTAAAGTGTTGGAAATTTGCAGGTTGGTTCCTACTGTAAAACGATCCGTAACATCGGCATTTACATTCGTCCTGAAACTAAGGCGTTGGTATTGGTCGTTATTATAAATTACAATACCATCCTGCCCATAGTATCCGCCGGAAATCAGGTATTGTACTTTATCGGAACCGCCACTGGCAGATAATTGCAGATTTTGCGATTTACCTAAAACAAACAACTCATTCAGCCAATCGGTGTTAGCCAGATCTGTTCTTGCTTTATCCGCTGTATAAGGATTGGTGCCGCTATAGCCCGAATTGTTCCAGCTTTCTTCCATTTTATTCATGTACTGGGTTGCATTTAGCATCGTGGGAAGATTGGCTACTTTTTGAATACCATTATAATAGCTGATATCAATATTGGATTTTCCTTTTTTACCGCTTTTAGTAACGATAACGATTACGCCGCCAGACGCCCTTGCACCATAAATAGCGGCCGCTGCGGCATCCTTCAATACTGTCATCGACTGTATGTCCGCCGGGTTTATAAAAGAGATACTGGTAGTAGGCAAACCATCTACAATAAAAAGCGGATCGCTGCTGCTGCCAATGGTTCCAACTCCGCGAATGGTAATATTGATACCGTCGCCCGGCGCGCCGGTGCTTTGCGTTACCTGTACTCCTGCTACCTGGCCTTGTAACAACTGGGCCACATCAGGCACTCTTCGTTCCTCAAGATTGTCCATGTTAACAGCAGTAATAGCGCCTGTAAGTGAAGACTTTTTCTGACTGGTATAGCCAACCACCACCACATCGGTCAAAGTATTTTCTACAGAAACCAATGTAATCTGGAAATTAGATTTGCCGGATACGGATAATTCCTGTGGTTGATATCCAACATGCGAGATTGATAAAATAGCTGAAGCCGGAACGGATAATTTAAAATTACCCTCATCATCTGTGATCGTTGCATGAGTGCTATTTTTTACAGCAACAGTAACACCGGATAATGGCTCTCCCGAAGCAGAAACTATTTTTCCGGATATGGGTTTATCCGAAGATGAAGGATTATCCTGAGCTGTTACTGAAACCTGTGCTATTGCTAATAGAACAAAGCAAAGGATGAGTTTAAAGCCCGGAGAAAAATATTTTGGAATAAATCCAATAATATTGAAAAGATCTTTTTTCATACTTGCATAGTTTTAATATTTAAAAAATTAAAGTTTTTATTATAATGGGAATGATGAAAAGCTTACATGTAGTTTTTCATAACTCCTATGGATAAACGCTTTTGAGGAATGATCTTTTTGTATTTTATCTTTTGTCATCGTTTCTAAAAATTTGAACAGTTTAAGAATTTCAACCTGGTATTCATTTTTGATAAGAAGACCAGTAATTATTTTTTTTATAATCAGGATCCATATCCGCCGTACGCAATCCCGCCACTTCATCCGCCATCAGTATAAAAACATTCCAACACAATCCTTTGGTGGATGGCCACCAGCTATCAGTTGTTGTCCATTTTGTAGGAATAAATTCTTTACTGAACGGCCATTTGGGATTCAAATAGATCTCTGCCCAAAGCCGGTTTTCCATAAGAGCTTTTGCCTTCGTCCATCCGTGTTTCAATCCCGCCACATAAGCGCAATATTCGCCCCGTAGCCAGCTTCCTCCATTATAATAATAGCCATCATTTTTCCCGTCTATATAATTTTCTTCACCAAATTTTTCGAACGGTTGGTAATCTTTGCTGAGATAAGCATATCCTTTTTTGTCTTTAGTAAGATGGATCAATATCGGCGCCGTGGTTCCATATTCCGGATGGGGCGAGCCGGCCGCTTTATTAAGAATAGGTATTTGGTCAAGATGATTGATCACCATCTCATCTGTGAGAATCGGGCGATCAAATAACCAAAGAGAATAAAACTCAGGCTCCAGGTCAGTTAGGGAAATAAGATCAGGATATTTTTTATCATACAAAAGATGTTTTCTTTTCAGATCATAAAAATTACGGTATGCCTGTTCCGCTTTTTCTATATGAGATTCTGAAACAGGAAAGCCGAGTTCCTTTATGGTTCTCAGAACTATCGCCAGCATTCCCTGATTTACCGCAAGGCGGTCCGTTTTTGGATTAAAATCAATAATATCAATCTGGCAAAGAGGAAAATGCGAGCGACATATTCCATCTCCTGTTGAATCAAATTCATTCAATACATAATCAGCCGCTTTTTTAATTTTTTCGTGTGGAAGTGTAACGCCAAACCGGCGTTTATTCAGCAATGCCCACATTAGCCATTCTATGGTAGCTTCATTGTCTTTAGCCTCCACCGATCCCATGCGTGGCGTTATGATAGTGCCGATAACACCTTTTGATGTTTGTGTCTTGCCCCATTGTTCCCAAAGAGAAACATTCAATTCCTTATTATAAGAGGAAACGATGGAAAAGAAACTATCCCTGTTATACATGTCCGGCGCGTAATTCATATTGGGCACATTGAAAGCAGTCAGATCATTTATGTCCGTGATCCAGGTAAGCATATTAAAATTGGCATACAACATCTTTTCTATCAATGAACCTT
>DATCWN010000131.1:0-18674 GCA_036566285.1 Hanamia sp. | reverse complement strand
TCAAGCCGCCATTTTTTTGTTGCCGTATCCCATAGGATGGTTTGCGCACGCAGATTATAAACAAGATTGGTTTTATTAAACCTTTGAATAAAAAAATTATTTCCTGTTCTACTTACGGTATCGTAATACCTGACACCGGCATAAGAAAATGAATCGAGTTTGAAATACTTATTACTAATGGTGGCTGTATTTACGTAACCGCCATAATTGAAATCAATATACTTTGCATTAAATGTCGCCCATTTTTGATTGGCGGGTGGAAGTATGTATTGATTGGTCCACCACAACAAAGTTGTGAATACAAGCCCGCCAATTATGAAAGGCAGCAGGAACCTTCTGAAGCTAACACCGCTGCTTAAGATCGCTATCACTTCTGAGCGGGCGGCCATTTTTGACGTAAAAAATATTACCGCTATAAAAATAAAAAGCGGAAAAAGCATGGCGTCTATGCGCGGGATAAAACCGAAATAATAATCAGTGATGATAGTTTTTATGGGAAGATTGGTTTTGGATAAATCATCGGTCTTTTCACTGAGATCAATTATTACTACTAGTACGGTAAGCGCAATCAGGCAAAAGAAAAAAGTAACAAAAAATTTTTTAAGAATATACCGGTCTATAACTTTCATGTTTATTTTTAGCTTTTACATTTCTAACACAGAATTCACTCCCAGCAACCGTATGAAGATGATAATATATTTTGAGGCTTATTTCATACCACGCAAAAGTAAAGAGTTAAATACGAATGAAAATGAAAATTGAAACCGGCAAATACAATCGCATGAAAGGAATTAGGGATTTATGCTTTTGGTTTTTTAGCTACTAAAGAATAAGAGTCAAAAATAAATTGTTCCAATTGTTTTTTCTTCAAACTGCCATCTACAATAATTGTGTTCCAATGTTTTTTATTCATGTGATAGCCTGGCAAAATGCAAGAATATTGCTCCCTTAGCTCGATGGCATCATCAGGTTTACACTTTACATTAAATTGCAAAACCTCCGACGATAGCGATGCTAATAAAAATATTTTATTGTTGATTTTAAACACAAGAGTGTCTTCCCCAAAAGGAAAACTTTCAGTAACGCCTTTTAATGATAAAGCGTAGCTTCTCAATTCTTCGATATTCATTTTTCAAAAATAATGCAGATTACGATACTGATTTAACCAGAATAATTTTTTATATTTTTCTATTCTCAACACTCACTGTCGCCAAACATTTCTCCAGGCTGTCTTTCCAAAAAGGAATTTCCAAGTGAATGAGCTCTTTAATCTTCGTAGTGTCTAAAACTGAATAGAATGGCCGTTTTGCGGCAGTTTTATAAGATGAAGTGGGAATGGGATTTATTTTACAATCACTGTTTACAAAATGTTTTATGGCTTCGGCAAATTCGTACCACGTGGTAATGCCGCTGTTGCAATAATTTACAATTCCTGAAAAATTTTCTCCTGCTTCCATTTGCTCAATAAATAACATAATTACTTTAGCAAGATCTGCTGCATAAGTGGGTGAGCCATATTGATCGGCCACTACATTTATTTCCTCCTTCTCTTTAAATAAACGCAACATGGTCTTTACAAAATTGTTTCCAAAAGAAGAATATACCCATGAAGTACGAATGATCAACGTATCATGATTTCGGCTGAGGGCCAATTCTTCGCCATTGAGTTTTGACCAGCCATAAACATTTAATGGCGCCACCGCATCGTGTTCCTTTAAAGCAATTCCTTTGCTGCCATCATAAACATAATCGGTAGAAATATGAATGAACCGGGTTTGATGCGCATGACAAATAGCAGCCAGGCCTCCCACTGCATCACCATTTATAAGAAATGCTTTTGCCTTTTCCGACTCTGCTTTATCAACCGCTGTGTAAGCCGCGCAGTTAATGCAATAATCAATCTGATGCTTTTCAAAAAAACTTTTTACCGCTTCTATATTTTCAATGGGAAGATCTTCTTTTGTGGTAAACAAAAAATAATAAGAAGGGAATTGACCCGAAATGGATTTTATTTCATTGGCAAGCTGGCCATTAGCGCCGGTTACCAACACGGTGGCTTTATAATTTTTTGAGGTCATTCACTTTTTTTCAACTATTAAAAACAAAATTATTTTTACAGTTTTCAAGAGAGGGATACCGGGCATCTTTTTCTGAAACAAGCACTTTATCTACAGGAACTTTCCAGTCAATATTTAATTTTGGGTCGTTCCATAAAATACCGCCTTCACTTTCCTTATGATAAAAAGCATCGCATTTGTAAAACACTTCAGCGGTTTCACTAATAACGGAATAGCCATGCGCAAAGCCTTTTGGAATTAAAAGCTGCTTTTTATTTTCCGCAGAAAGTTCTATCGTGTAAGCATTACCGTAAGTAGGAGAATTTTTTCGGATGTCCACCACCGCATCAATAATTTTTCCGCTTAAAACCCTGAGCAGTTTTGTTTGCGCAAAAGGATCCATTTGAAAATGTAATCCGCGAATAATACCAAATGAAGATTGGGCCTGATTGTCCTGTACGAAATGAATTTCAATGCCGTTTTCAGAAAATAACTTCTGATTATAACTTTCAAAAAAATAACCACGGCTATCTTCAAACACTGTTGGTTCAAAAATTAATAATCCTGGAAACTGGGTTTTAGAGAATGGCATTTTAGAAAAAATTAAAAACTAAACTTAATGTTTTTTAGTAGAATACAGTTTTTTAAAAAACTCAATGGTATGTATCAGACCTGCATCAAACTTCGTAGTCGGCTCGTAGCCCAATAAATTTTTGGCCAAAGAAATATCGGCAAGGGAATTACGAATATCGCCTTCCCTCGGTTCCCGATGAATGGCCTCTATATCGCTTTTCAAATATTCTTTTATGGAGTTGTATAAAAAATTAACGGAATAACTTTCACTAACCGCTACATTATACACTTTGTTTTTTGCTTCTTCATTTGTTGTAAGCATTCCTTTGATGTTGGCCTGTACAGCGTTTTCAACAAAAGTAAAATCCCTGCTCTGCTCACCATCGCCATTAATAAAAGCAGAAGTATTTTCCATGATGGCTTTTACAAAAAGAGGAATCACGGCAGCATACGGTCCGTCCGGATCCTGCCGCGGGCCAAAAATATTAAAATACCTGAAACCTAAAACGGGGATGTTATAAATTTTGGAAAATACATCCGCATACATTTCATCGGCTTTTTTACTTACCGCGTAAGGCGATAAACAATTGCCTGTATTATTTTCCTTTTTTGGTGAAGAAGAATCATCGCCATACACAGAAGAAGAAGACGCGTAAACAAATTGTTTCACCTTATTTTCAACAGCAGCTTTTAAAATATTTACGAAGCCACCCACATTCACATCATTGGTATCAGAGGGATTTTTTATAGAACGTGGCACAGAACCTAATGCTGCCTGGTGGCTTACATAATTAATTCCTTCACATGCTTTTCTACATGTTTCCAAATTCCTGATATCACCTTCAATAAATTCAAAACCGTTGTAAGCATTTAACACCTCAAGGTTGGAAAAAAAACCATTGGCCATATTATCGAGCACCCGTACTTTTCCTGCATTATTTTTCAATAAATATTCCGCGATATGGCTGCCGATGAAACCCGCACCACCAGTAACGAGAAAAGAAATTTTACTTAAATCTTCTTTGTGAAATGTGTTGTTCAAAATTATTTTATTTTAAAGGCTCCAATATTTACGACTGGTAATTTTATCACGGTAAACTCCTTTTACATCGGCGATCATTGCATCCGGTTTGGTAATTTCTGCAAAAGCTTTATCATCCATATTCAGGTAAGCACGATGAGGCACGGTTACAATCACCGCTTCATAATCATTAGCCAGATCTTGAGTAAGCTCAAAACCATATTCATGTTTTAACTGATCGCTATCGGCATGTGGATCTGTAACATGAACCTGTACAGAATATGATTTTAATTCTTTAATCACATCCGCCACTTTTGAGTTTCTTATATCACTTACATTCTCTTTAAAAGTGGCACCCATTACCAAAACTTTTGTATTCTTTATGTTGCCATTGTTTTTTATAATGTGCTGTATTACTTTTTTAGCAACATAACCCGCCATGCCGTCATTTATAGAACGTCCGGCAAGAATTACCTGCGCATCATAACCCAATTTGTTAGATTTATAAGTGAGGTAATAAGGATCTACCCCAATACAGTGGCCGCCCACAAGCCCCGGTTGGAATCTTAAAAAATTCCATTTAGTACCCGCAGCTTCCAGCACTTCAAAAGTATTGATATTCATTTTGTCAAAAATAATGGAGAGTTCATTCATCAAGGCGATGTTGAGATCCCTTTGTGTGTTCTCAATAATTTTGGCAGCCTCCGCCACTTTAATGCAGGAAGCTCTATGCACTCCGGCTTTTACCACCAGCTCATAAACTTTTGCAATGGTGTCAAGACTTTCTGCGTCGCAACCACTCACCACTTTTACGATACTGCCAAGGGTATGTTCTTTATCACCCGGGTTTATTCTTTCAGGAGAATACCCGATTTTAAAATCGGTAACGGCTTTTAAGCCTGATAACTTTTCAATTACCGGAAGGCAATCTTCTTCTGTGCAACCCGGATAAACCGTGCTTTCAAAAACTACATAATCACCTTTCTTAACCACTTTCCCAATGGTTTCGCTGGCTTTTATTACAGGAATTAAATTGGGAACATTATATTCATCAACCGGCGTAGGCACGGCAACAATAAAAAAATTGGCTTCTCTTAATTTGTCTAAGCTATTGGTGAATTCGATATCACAATCTGTGAATGCAGATGATTCCAATTCATTGCTGGGGTCAACAGCATTCTTCATCATTTCAATTCTTTCAAGGTTGATATCAAAACCGATCACTGAAATTTTCTTTGCAAACTCAAGCGCAATAGGCAATCCAACATAACCCAATCCAATTACGGCAAGCTTCTTTTTTTTATCTATTAATTCCTGGTACATTATTTTTTTATTTTTATTACACGTTTTTTTAAACACGAATTTCTTTAAACACGAATTAAAGGCACTAATTACACGAATTATATCTCACCATTGAGCCCTCTTAAATCATAAACTTCTCTCCTACCAATCAACTAATTAACTAATCAATCAACTTCATTTCTTGCTTTCTCCAAAGGAGTCCTTACGGAGAAATTCTTTCGGTAGTTTATAAAGATCTTCTGCCGGTAGAGATTTAAAATATTCATAAGTAATTTTTAAACCTTCCGCCCTGTTTACTTTCGGTTCCCAGTTTAAAAGTTTTCTTGCTCTCGTGATATCAGGCTTCCTTTGTTTGGGATCGTCCTGCGGCAAAGGCTTATAAATTATTTTCTGTTTGGTGCCGGTAAGGGTAATTATTTCTTCAGCAAATTCTTTCAAAGTAATCTGATCTGGGTTTCCAATGTTCACCGGTTTGGAATAATCGCTCAAAAGCAAGCGATAGATTCCTTCTATTAAATCATCCACATAACAGAAACTTCTTGTTTGGCTGCCATCGCCAAAAACAGTGAGGTCTTCTCCGCGCAAAGCCTGGCCGATAAAAGCAGGTAAAGCCCTTCCGTCATTGAGTCTCATGCGCGGGCCATACGTATTGAAGATCCTGACGATCCTCGTTTCCACACCATGAAAAGTATGGTATGCTGTGGTGATGGCTTCCTGGAAACGCTTCGCTTCATCATACACACCACGCGGTCCAATGGGATTTACATTTCCCCAATAATCTTCCGTTTGTGGATGCACCAATGGATCGCCATACACTTCACTGGTAGAAGCCACTAATATCCTCGCTTTTTTTGCAAGCGCCAGGCCAAGGCAATTATGTGTGCCGAGTGAACCTACTTTTAAAGTTTGAATAGGAATCTTTAAATAATCAATGGGGCTTGCCGGTGAAGCGAAATGTAAAATATAATCAAGCTTTCCGGGCACATGAATAAATTTTGAAACATCGCAATGATAAAATTCAAAATTTTCCAGTTTAAAAAGATGCTGTATATTTTTCAGATCGCCGGTAATCAGGTTATCCATGCCTATTACGTGCATTCCTTCTTTTATGAACCTGTCGCAAAGATGAGAACCCAAAAAGCCGGCCGCACCGGTGATAAGAATTCTGGCACCTTGCCCCGAAGGGGAAGAAGAAACTTCATGATCTGTAACTGAGTTTTTTGTTGCCATTATTATTATTATGCATTATTACGAATCATTTCTTTTCATCAGACGCTGCCCAATCCTGAGATAGAGCGCCCTTTGAGCGGTGGCACTAATCAACTAATTAACCACTTAACTTTTTAACTGCGTAACCACTCTCCTTCCCACACTTTCATAATGAAATCCACATTCCTCCATCTGGTATAATTCAAAAAGATTTCTTCCATCAAAAATAACAGGGTTCTTTAAAAGTGATTTCATTTTATTAAAATCGGGCGTTCTGAATTCGTTCCATTCCGTTGCGATCAATAACGCATCAGCGTCCCTGAGTGCATCATATTGATTATCCGAGTAAATAATTTTTTCTCCGATTTCGCTTTTTACATTCTCCATTGCTTCGGGGTCATAAGCCACTACTGTGGCGCCTTGCACGATTAATTCCTGAATTAATTGTAATGACGGGGCTTCACGTATATCATCTGTATTCGGTTTAAATGCCAATCCCCATAAAGCAATTTTCTTTCCTCGGATATCATTTTTAAAATAGGAAATTAGTTTCGGTATAAGATGAACTTTTTGATTTTCATTTACCGCCATTACCGCTTCAAGTATTCTAAAATTGTAATCTGCCTGTTGCGCGGATTTAGATAGAGCCTGAACATCTTTGGGGAAACAACTTCCGCCATAACCGATGCCAGGGAATAAAAATCTTTTACCAATTCTATCATCACTGCCGATTCCTTTTCTTACCATATCCACATCAGCACCAAGCCTTTCACACATTTGCGCTACCTCATTCATGAAAGAAATTTTGGTGGCAAGAAAAGCATTTGCGGCATATTTTGTAAGTTCCGCAGATCTTTCATCCATATAAATTATCGGGTTTCCCTGGCGTACGAAAGGCGCATATAATTCGCCCAATAATTTCTGCGCCCTTTCAGAAGAAGCGCCAATCACCACACGGTTGGGCTTCATGAAATCTTCTACGGCAACTCCTTCCCGCAGAAATTCAGGATTGCTAACTACGTCAAATAATTGTTCTGCATTATCTACTTTTCTTTCGCTCAGGCTTTGCAAAACGGTATTGTGCACGCGGTCTGCCGTACCCACCGGCACGGTACTTTTATCTACTATTACTTTGTAATCGCCGTGTTGTAATAACGCGCCAATATTTTTTGCAACACCTAAAACATATTTTAAATCGGCGCTGCCATCACCATTGGGCGGCGTGGGCAATGCGAGAAAAATAATGCGTGCGTCTTTTATTCCTTCTTCAAGCGAAGTGGTAAATTGTAAGCGCCCTTCTTTTGCGTTTCTTTCAAATATTTTTTCTAAACCCGGTTCATAAATAGTTACCTGCCCGGAAGATAGTTTTTTGATTTTCTTTTCATCTATGTCAACACAGGTAACGATGTTTCCGCTCTCTGCAAAGCAGGTGCCCGTTACCAAACCAACATATCCTGTTCCAATTACTGCGATATTCATTTCTAATTATTTACAAATTCCAACACTTTTCCGGTGATAAAACTTTGTTGCTCTTCATCAAGTTCTGTATGTATAGGTAATGATAAAACCCGGTGGGTTAACCAGTCAGTTTTTTCTAAATTAAAATTGGAGCCGCCAAACGCCGAAAACATTTTTTGCCTGTGTGCGGGTACAGGATAATAAATCATATTAGGAACATTATTTTCAGTCAAAAATGCTGAAAGTGCATCCCTATCTACATTCTCGAAAATAAGTGTGTATTGATGAAAAACATGTTTGCAATAAGCAGCGCGATAAGGAGTGGTAATTTTTGCATTTCCTGCAAAGGCTTTATCATAAAAATCGGCAGCCTTTATTCTCGCATCAATATAATCATCCAATAATGGTAACTTGATATTTAATATGGCGGCCTGCAAGGCATCAAGCCTGGAATTGCAACCAACCCAATCATGATAATATTTGATTCGCTGGCCGTGATTGGCAATCATTTTTAATTTATCCGCCAGCGCATCATCATCGGTACACATAGCGCCGCCATCACCATAGCAACCCAAATTTTTACTTGGGAAAAAAGAAGTACAGCCAATCGTTCCAATGCTGCCTGTCTTTTTAGTAGTGCCATCTTTAAAAGTATAATCACTGCCGATTGCCTGCGCATTATCTTCAATTACAAATAAATGATGCTCTTTGGCAATGGCCATTATTTCTTCCATCTGTGCCGCATGGCCATATAAATGAACCGGAACAATGGCTTTGGTTTTGGGTGTAATCGCTTTTTTTATGGCTTCAATGTCAACACAAAAAGTTTGCGTGTCCACTTCCACAAAAACGGGTTTCAATCTTAATAAAGCAATCACTTCAGTAGTAGCCACATACGTGAAGGAAGGGGTAATGACCTCATCGCCTGGTTCAAGCCCCAGCGCCATCATGGCAATTTGCAGCGCATCAGTTCCGTTAGCACATGGAATTACATGTTTTACACCAAGATAATTGGCCAGGCTTTTTGAAAAGCTATTTACCTGCGGGCCACCAATAAAAACAGAGCTATCTAAAACATCAGCAACGGCAGCATCTATCTCATTCTTTATATTGAGATATTGTTGCTTCAAATCAACCATATGTAAAGGCCTCATATATATTTTTTAAACGGGTGCAAAGATAGGGATTGAAAAAAGAAAAAATAAAGGAACCGATACATAATTCAGTGACAATAAACAAACTTAATGAGATTTTCTGTTTTTTAGAACTTTCGTAATTTCGTAGAAATCATATTTATTATGTTATCAGAAGAAATAATACCAGGCGGAAAGTTTACTGAACCTCAATTGGAACTTCTGAAAATGTTTTCAAGACAGTTTCCGGAAAAAGTATGGGTGGAGATTAAGGATATGCTATCTGGTTATTTTTTGCAGAAAGCTACTGAAGAAATGGATGATCTTTTTGCACAGAAGGGTTGGGGAGATGATAAAATAAAAGAATGGGCAGGTACACACATGCGAACTCCATACCCTAAAAAATGATTAATGAAAGTCGTTATCGATACCAATATTCTTTTGATATCTCTTCCTTCACAATCACCTTACCACGAGATTCTTAAGGCATTTAATCAAAAACTTTATCAACTGATAATTACGACAGCCATCTTTTTGGAGTATGAAGAAATTCTTTCTGAAAGGGCTAATGCCCTTGTAGCTAATAATGTTTTAGCCGCTTTTATTGAAGCATCAAATGTAGTTTCTGTTAATACTTATTATAACTGGAATCTCATAACTGTGGACCCAGATGACAATAAATTTACTGATGCATATATAAGTGGGAATGCAGATTATCTTGTAACTCACGATTCTCATTTTATTATTTTAAAAAAGAAACAATTCCCAAAAGTGAATATAATTTCGGCAGATAATTTTCTTATTATTTTAAAAGAACTCAGGAAAGTATAATCATTTCGTTTTACTTAAATAGTTTTTTACACTTTAGATTTGTAATTAAATTTTTATCTGCTTGATCCTATTTTATCAACTCTTTTTAATCGTTTACAAAGCGGGGATTTACTTGGTTTCTTTTTGGAATAAAAAAGCAAACCTCTGGATCTCGGGAAGAAAAAATGTTTTTGAAAAATTACAAACCGATTTAGAATCTTCAACAAATAAAAAAATTATCTGGATGCACTGCGCCAGCCTCGGAGAGTTTGAACAAGGGCGACCGGTGTTACAAAAACTCAAAGAAGAATTTCCTGAAACCAATATTGTCATTACTTTCTTTTCTCCTTCCGGATATGAGATTGTAAAGAAGAATAAGGAGTTCACGAAAGTTTTTTATCTGCCTATGGATTCTTTTATCCATGCAAAAAAATGGCTCAATATTCTTCAGCCCGACCTGGTGCTTTGGGTAAAATATGAATACTGGCATTACTATTTACAGGAAATAAAAAGAAGAAATATTCCACTGATAATGATTTCAGGCGTTTATCGTCACAACCAAATTTTCTTTAAATGGTACGGTAGTTTTTACAGAAAAATGCTGCAATGCTTTACTCATTTTTTTGTACAAAATGTATCTTCCAAAGAACAATTGCAACAATTAATTGATAAAGAAAAAATTACCGTTTCAGGAGATACAAGATGCGACCGTGTAATTGATATCGCGGAAAATTTTAAAGAAATAAAAGGCATTGCAGAATTCTGCGGTCATCAAAAAGTAATCGTAGCAGGAAGTACCTGGGAAGACGATGAAGCCGAATGGATTCATTTCGTAAAACAACATCCTGAAATAAAATTCATCATTGCCCCGCATGAAATAGATAAAGAAAACCTGGCGGATGTAAAAAAAGAATTTCCAAATTCTGTCTTTTATTCTGAGTTGTTGAAAGCCTCTCCTCTGGAGGAGTTTGGGGAGGCCACCTGTTTAATTATTGATAACATTGGCATGCTTTCACGATTATATTATTATGCCACTATAACCTATGTGGGTGGCGGCTTTGGCGATGATGGATTGCATAACATACTGGAAGCGGCGGTGTATGGGAAACCAGTGATTTTCGGGCCTGAATATGGAAAGAATTTTGAAGCAAAAGAATTAATTGATTGCTCCGGCGCCCTGAGTATTGAAAGTGCATTAGAACTTGAAGAAGTAGTGAATGCTTTAATAAATAAAGAAGAAGAATTAGCATCAAGAGGCGCCGCTGCACGAAATTATATTTATAAAAATGCAGGCGCTTCCAAAAAAATAATTTCATTTATTAAGAAGGAATCAGCGGTTATTTTTTCAAAATAAATCAGGCGTTTACTGATTCCCCACCTATCATAAAAATCAGTCCGCTTACTCAATAAAACCATCGTTTCATGAAATAATATTGTTTCAGAATTGTAATACGAATAGGTTTGTGAAATCATTTTATTATTAAAAAAACAGAAGAAAGATATATCAATTGCTGTGGGATCAATAAGAAGAATTTAAAATTTATTTTTACTATATTTAAAAAATATAATCATTCTGCATCTTTTAAGTGAACGATATTATTACTGTATTCTGGCACTGATTTTATGCAGCAGCCAAAAAACTTTTGCCCAAAGCAGTTATATAGACAGCATGATCCATTGGGTGAAAACCCATCCCAAAATAGATTCACAATATATACTCACGCTTCATCGCATCAGCTTTCGTTACAGTGAAAAAAACATCAACAAATCTTTTGAATACTATGAAAAGGTGTCCAACCTAAGCGACAGTTTAAACTATACGTATGGCAAGTCGCTTTCTCAGATAAATCTGGGTCTTTTGCTCTTTACCTCCGCTAACTATGATGCCAGCAACAGCGCCTACTTCAGGGCAATAGAGTACGCCGAAGCCAGTGGAGCGCAAAGATTAAAGGCCGTATCACTTAATAATATCGGGGAAAACTTCCGGGCATTAAATGATTTCAATAAATGCCGGCAATACACAAGGCAAGCTATTGAAATCAATAAACAATTGCAGGCATGGCGCGGCGTAGCTACTAATTATGAATTGCTGCAACGATGCGATTTGAAAGAAGGTTTGTATGAAAATGCGAAAAAAAATCTCATGGAAGGAATGCCTTACGCACTAATGTCAGACGACAGTTATACTTTATCTCTTTATTATATAGGGTTTGGGAAATACAGCGCAGTATATGATCAAAACGATCAGGCGAATTATTATTTTAAAAGAGCCCTGGCATTGGCAAATCAGCAAAGTGACCTCAGAAATAAATACCAGATATATTTAGCAAAAGCCGAGTTTTTAAGAAGAATTCCTTCCGGTGAAAAATTAAAGTTATTAGACAGTGCTTATAACCTGGCAAAACAAACAAGCTATATGGAAGGCATTGGCTATTCGGCAGAATTACTTTCTTCCTTTTATGACCAAAAAAGAAATAAAGATTCTGCGGCGCAATATTTTCATATTTATCGCTCTGCTTATGATTCCATATTTTCTGAAAATAACAGGCGCAATGTGGTTATCAAAGAAGCCGATTGGATGATAAAACGAAAAGAAATTGAAAATAAGCATTTACAAGAGCTTTCTCAAATACAAAAGAGAGATATCGTTTTTAAAAACGCATTGCTGTTGGCAAGTGTTTTTTTACTATCGTTAGTTACTGCAATTTCATTTTTTATTTACAAAACCTTCGAATCGAAAAAGAAACGGGAAAGGTCAGCTCTCAATCAAAAAATAACCGAAACAAAAATGGAATCATTGAGAGCGCAAATGAATCCCCATTTCATTTTCAACAGCCTGAACAGCATTGAAAATTTCATGATGAGGAACGAAAGAAGAACGGCCAGTGAGTACTTAACGAAATTTTCAGAATTAATAAGAATAATGCTCGACAGCAGCCGTACAGACCTCGTTCCCTTTTTAAAATCGCTGGAAGCTATCCAGCTTTATGTGGAGCTTGAGCGGTTGCGCTTCAATAATAAATTTACTTTTCAACTAACAATAGACCCTGTGCTTTCCAATAACGATTTTAGGGTACCGCCTTTATTGATTCAGGCTTATGTTGAAAATGCCATCTTACATGGATTATCGCAAAGTGAAAGAGATTCATTGAAACTATCTATAGCGGCAACTTTGCAAAATGATTACATTATTTACACCATTGAGGATAATGGCATTGGCCGCGAGCAATCGGCAAAATATAAACAACATAATAAACCCTTTCACAAGAGTTTGGGCAGTCAACTGACACAGGAAAGAATAGATATTTTCAACCTGCAGCACAATGCTGAAAGCCGAGTAGTGATCACAGACCTTTACAATAACAATGAACCCTGTGGCACACGGGTACAATTAAAAATAAAAGCTTTATAATTTTATAAAAAATAAAAACAATGGAACAGTTAAAAGCCATACTGGTAGATGACGAACTTCCAAGCCTGCAAAACCTGGAGCAGAAGATAATAGAATTCTGCCCTGACATACATATTATTGCTACGGCACAAAAGCCAGAGGATGCCATTCAATTAATAGAACAGATGCACCCGGATGTAGTGTTCCTGGATATTGAAATGCCGAGGATGAATGGTTTTAAAATGCTGGAACAAATAAAAGAAAAGGATTTTGATATTGTATTTACAACGGCTTATAATCATTACGCCATTGATGCGGTGCGCATCAGCGCTTTCGATTACCTTGTAAAACCTGTGGCCGTACAAGATTTACAGGATACCGTTGCCCGTTTGCTAAAATCCCAAAATAAACAGACACCTGAAAAGCTTGACGTGCTACGCCAGAATCTTTCCGACTCCAGGTCTCAAAGCGATAAGATTACGATTTCTACCAATGAAGGCGTGGAATTTTATGAAATAAACCAAATAGTACGCATTGAGTCCAGCTCTAATTACAGTAAAATTTATTTTAAAGACGGCAAAAATATTTTAGTAACCAAGCTGCTCAAAGATTTTGAAGAAATTTTATTGCCTTACCGCTTTTTTAGAATTCATAATTCGCACCTGATTAACCTGAGCTACATCAAAAAATATATACGGGGAGATGGTGGCCAGGTGGTGATGCAAAACAATGAAGTGATTGATGTATCCAGGAGAAAGAAAGAAGAGTTTTTAAAATTAATCAGCTAATGGGCTGTTACATTTTCATATTTTCTGAGGGCATTAAGAACATTTTCCTTTTTCTCTTCTGGAGGTTAGGGGGTATTTAAAAAGTGGGACAGAGCGATTGCCTTTTATCGCCAAAATATTCATTATAAAATCCTTTTTTCAGAAGATTAAATTCGGAGGCGCCCAGTGAATGATTGTAATTTTTTAATGAAGAAGTAGTAACATCATAGCTAAAAGTAAAACGGATGTTGTTGATCTCTAAACCAACCATGGGTACCACGGCGTCGCCATAACGATAATACAATCCGCCAATCAATTGTTTGGAACCATCTCCCGAAAGATTATAGGCCCCGTTTAACCCTAATACCAGTTCGCTCGATTTTGCCTGCGTGGTATAATATACATTCGGATTGATAATTACATTTTCATTCATTTTAAAAATCCCATTCAGAAAACCGATGTGGCGCATGTCCAACTTACCTTCGCCGTTGTCTTCAAAAAAAGTTTCCTTTGGCTGGTTTACATGGTGTATGGAATAGCCCGCATTGATATAAATATTTTCTGTGGGAAAATAAGCATAATTAAGGCCGGCCTGCATATCAAAATAGCTAACACTATTATTCAGCAGCTGAACAGAAGTGGGCAATGTGCCATCAAAAAAATGCCCATCAAACTGGTCAGGGAAAGTGAGTTTACTCTGGTCAATTCTTTTGTTGGCCCAGCCTACATTAAATCCGGCGGTGAGCAGGCTACTCAATCCAAGCATTTGATGATACGCGAGTGAGCCATAAATTTTTGTAGAAGTAAGACTTCCTGTACCTGCCACATCACGCAAGATAACTCCCCCCAAACCCAACCATCCAGTTTCAATTTTATTCCTGAAAACCTGCGCATCTCCATAGACGCTTATTGTTTTATAAGGCACGGCCATAATGTTGGAATATTGATTCCGGTACGAAGCCCCCAGCCTGTAATCCGCGTCAGGAATAAATCCCGTATTTGCCGGGTTGGTGAGTAAAGGATTATTAAAAAATTGGGAAAAATGCAGATCCTGCGCATGCCCGCTTTGTACCGCTATTAAAGAAGTACAGAAAAGAATCCATATTTTTAAAGTCATTGACATAAAAAATCATTATCGTAATAAAGTGATATCGCCTGTCTTTTTAGCTTTAGTTCCATTGGTAAAAGTTACCTCTAACGTATAGGTGTAAACGTCCACCGGTTGAATTTTTCCTTTGTAAGTGCCATCCCATGCGCTCTTTCTGTTATTAGTCTCATATACTTTTTGTCCCCACCGGTTATAAATGGCCCAATGCATTTCGGCAATGCCAAAACCTTCTACGCGGATACGGCCGTTAACCCCAAACTTCCCGGGCGTAAATGCAGTTGGCACATCAAGCAATGGCTTTATTATTGATTTTACACTAATGCAGGTATCATCAGCACAGCCCGCATCATTAGTGGCTTTTAGGCATACATTATAAGTAGATGTGGCCGGAAAAATATGACTGGGATTTACATCGTTCGTAGTGTCACCATCTCCAAAATTCCAGAGATATTGAGTAGCTCCTGTTGATTGATTCATAAAATTAGTAACTGTATTTTCCTGCGGCTGAAGCGGGTTATACGTAAATGAAGCATTAGGTATGGGGCTTACCGTAATGGTAAAGCTGGTGGAATCTACTTTATTGCATGAGGTAGAATCAAATGCCTGCAATGTTACTCTATAGGTTCCTACATTATTATATAAATGTGTGGGTTCATCTTCAGTTGAAGTAGTTCCATCGCCAAAATCCCAAAGAAAATTTAAACCTCCCAAAGATTGATTTTTAAAAACCGCATCGTATGGCACACAGCCCCGTGCCGGCGTAGTAAATAAGGCTTTTACTTCCGGAGAAAGCCTTATGGTTTTTATAGTGTCATCAGGGGAATTACAAAAACTGGTATCATTAATCGTAAGTTTTACATTATAGGTTCCGGGACCCGCGTAAGTATGCGTAACTGGCGGCGTGTGCCCCTGCGTTACATGAGGTGTATTGTCTCCAAAATCCCAGGTAAATGTGTTGGGTTTAAAGCCTCCGTTTGTGGCAATGGAAGTGTTCGTAAAACTATAACTCAGATTGGTACAGGGTGGTATTTTGCTTGAAACAAAATCAAGGTTAATTTTATTATTTCCTACCCTAATGTTTTTGTAAGAAGTATCTGCAATGTTGCAGGTGGCACTATCAATAGAAATTAAGCGTACACGGTAAGTGCCGGTATTATTATAAACATGAGAATTTGATGGGCTTGTAGTAGTATCTCCTGAGCCATCACCAAAATTCCAGTAATAAAGTTTGCCGAGATTAAGCGTATCAAGAAAATCTACCCGCAACGGCACACAACCTACCGTATCATTTGGGACGCCATCAATGGATGCCCGCAAACCAGAACGTACACCGGAAAAATCCATTTCAATTTTCAACATACCTAAATTACATTTTCCGTTGTTGCCCACTGCCTGGTTGGTAGGAGACCATGAACCCGGAGTTCCGGGGAAAGGAACACTTCTAAAACAGTTGGCGCATATAGCCTGGTAGATTACTCCGTTTCGGTCGAAACGGCTGGTACCGCCATCTACATGATCGCCAAATGTAAGCGGGTCACTTATATTTTCCGGCGGGTCCTCTTGCCCGAAGAAAGTTCCATACAATTGAGAAGTAGCATTTTTTTCTAACACAAAGAAATAAAAATCGCTTCCCGAAGCATCCGTATTTTGTTTAATAGCGCCTGCGGTGGTAGGCATTCCTCTTGTATTTCCGGTTGAAAAACCCGTATTGGATTTGCCACCCCAACCGGATACATACACATTTTCGCAACGGTCAACTAAAAATGCGGTTGGTGAAATATTGGGTACCGCTGCATTAGCCGATCCAAAAACTGTTGAATATACAAAGGCGCTCAAATCCGGTTGCAATTTGGATATAAATTGTTTGGCTCCGGCATTGGAATAGGCAGCATTGATAACGGGCATGTTGCCTTCTGAGGTACCCATTACATATACATAGCCAAATTTGTCAATTTCAATTCCATAGATCTGGTCTGCTCTGCCCGTACCAATATAAGTACCTTTTATCACCGTGGTGCCACTATTATTTAATTCAATTACAAAACCATCACAATCATCGCTGGTACCCCCCGGAGTTGAGTAAAGAGGTTTTACAACACCCGCAGGGGATATTCCTTTTAAATCATTACTGCCTGAACCACCGGCCACGTATATATTACTGTTGTTTCCCAGCGCTAATACATAAGCCGCATCATCTTTACTGCCACCAAGGTAGGTGCTGAATAAAACAGCATTACAGCTCGGATTCAATTTTAAAACCACTGCATCCTGCAATCCGCCACTCTTTGACTGAAAGGCTCCTGGTGTGGTTGGAAAATCAGAAGAAGAGGTACAGGAAGCCACATAAATGTTGTTGGCGCCATCAAGCAGCACTTCACTGCGCGCATCATCCCCATAATTTCTTTTGAGGGAACTCAATCCACGGGCGCCATTTTCATCGGCAATATTTACACCATCATTTCCTGTACCGCCTATTTTCATCGAGCCACTAAGAGCGCTTCCCGATGCATTTAATTTCGTTACTACTATATCCCAATCACTACCGGTTCCGCTATTTCCATACACAGGAACCGTGGTTGGATAATTAGGCGAATTAGACCTTCCGGCTAAAATCAAATTTCCTTGTCCATCTACAATTAAACTATGTGGTTGCTCTTCGCCGGAACCGCCAATATAAGTGGCATAGATTCTATTGGTGCCATCAGGTGAAAGTTTAATAATACCCATATCAAAACTGCCGCCAAACGAGCCGCTGAAACTACCGGGAGACGCCGGAAAACCGGTACCAAACACAATGCCGCCTCCGTAAAAACTTCCATCAGGTCCATAAGTAGCCGTAAATCCCCAGTTATCGGAAGTGCTTCCGGAATAGCTAAAAAATATTTGGGTGGGGTCTATTATCAGTGTCTGGTCGGGTGAATAATTTTTTATTTTAAATTTTACCACATCACCTTTAATCTGGTAACTGCATTCTACTTCCTGCCGCTGGTTATTAATAAGCTGATAAGTGTAGGGTTTCAATTCCCTGCTTTTGCCAAGAGAAGTAGTAATTACAAGTTCTTTATTTTTCACGTCAATTTTATTGGCGCCTTTATATTTCATCGCTATGTTATTCACGTCGGCGCCGGGATGCACTATAAAATCGTATTTTAAATTACTGCCTCCATCCACATAATATCTTATATCAATACCCGGATAGACATTTTTATAAGAAACCGCCTGGAATATTTTACAATTGGCAGCCCATTTACTTTTATCATTTCCTATAAAATAATTATTAACGGTAGTGATTTCTTTCTCAGGAACTATTTGGGCAGTGCCCGCATTCAAAAATTCTACTGAATAAGAATGAGTACGAACCATATTCTTATCCAATTTTAAATTACCGGTTTTTTGTTGGGTTGCTTCTCTGTGTCTTTTTTCTTTAATGTTTTCTATATCTGATGGATTGTATTGAGAAATAGTAAATCCTTTTTCTTCTAAGAAAAAAGAACCATCGCCGGCATTGCTCATAAATTTTACACGGGAATCCCACTGACCTTTGTTTTCAATAAACTGAACCTGGGCAAATAAATTCCCTGCAACAAGAAATGTGATGAAGAAGGTGAAAAAAAGGTAAGGGAAGCGCTTAAAAATTTTCAAGGCAAATGTTTTTCTATGAAAAAAAAGAACAAAAAATTTATTAAAAAAAATAATAAAAATCATTTATTACAAACCCGAAATAAATTTACGAAACAATTACATCAGAAGATTGAAATTTAAATTTCCCATTTTTATTTAATAGCGAATTAACAATACATCTTACTTAAATTCCTCCTATGAAATTTTGCTCCAAACGGTTTTTC
>DATCWN010000029.1:0-7430 GCA_036566285.1 Hanamia sp. | reverse complement strand
GATAAAGATTATTCCCTTCCAGGTGATACAACCCTATAGAATCGGCGGGCGCTAAAATGCCACTATAAAGAAAAAACGCAACACAGCCGATCATTTTTATCCAAAACGCCTGTCGGTGATATTTTTGTAAAAGAGGATCCTTATAAGTTTTCCTTATTGCTCTAAAGATGAAGTAAAGCAGAAAAAGGAATACCGGAAATAATATAATATCGCCATAATCCATTAAATAAGGGTTTTAAATTCATTTGTGTAAGTACCAAAAATATTATGCTTTTTTCAGCTTGTGCAACGTAGGGGAAGCAGGCTGTGAAACAAATCCTTTGAATATTTTTATCTGATGTTGAAAATAATCGGTGATGTTGTCTTTTGATTTTGCTGAAAGCCTTTGTAAAACAATTGCCGGTGTTGTATAAAGATTATTGGTTAATGCATCTTTTAGCGGCCATAAAATAAAATTCAGCTTTTGTAATTTATTTGTTTTTTGAAAAAATAAAACGGTGCCCGCAAATAAAAGAATGAATCCCAAATACATAAATGTGGAAAGCAAAATACTTTGATAAAACCTCGAACGTAAAATAGCAAAACGGTTTCTAAGGTAGTAATACATTTTCCAGTTATTCTTAAAATCCCAATCAGTTTTATACGTATTTTTTGTTGCGGGATGATAATGAATGCTATCAGCAACTGTGCAGTAAGGAATTTTATTTTTATTAATGATCCTGAAACGGTATTCGGTTTCATCCCCCCATATAAAAAGCCCGGGTTTGGGCAGTCCCACTCTTTCTACTATTTTTCTGTGTAGCAAAGTCCCGTTAAAAGGGTGGGATACATTCATGATGATCCTGTTATCTACCTCTCCGATTGTTTTGTAATGTTTTGTTTTCCATACAAAACTCTGCTTGTCCTCTTTATCGATTACGGCGCAGTTGCGCAGCATTAAAGGTTCCGGATTCCCTTCCAATAATTTTTCAAGTGCATCTTCTTTCGGGAAGCCATCATCATCCATCAGCCACATCCAGCTAAAGCCTTGTTCATAAGCGGTTCTGATCCCTGTATTGAATCCTCCGCCCGAGCCAAGATTGCTTTGAGAAATATACTCAATGCCCGGTTGATTTTGAAGCCAGGTTTCAGTGCCATCCGTACTCCCATTATTGACTACTAATATCTTATCAACCGCATGAGTCTGGTTTTTCAGGGCGCCGATACATTCAGCCAACAATTTCTGACGGTTGTGAGTTACAACCACTGCGATAACCTTTCCCATAGGTTCTGGAATTTTAGTTTTGTTTTATAGGATAATTAATCTTTAACGAAGAAGGAAGAAGAATTATTGTAATAAAGAGAGAAGATTTTTGAGCAGATTTTTATTTTTCCAGGTTTGGGAAAACGGGTGGCTTATTACCTTGTGAAAAAGCGTTTTGAAAAAGATTTGAAAATTCCAATGCTTCGCCAATTACATGATGCATGTCCATATATCGGTAAGTAGCCAATCTTCCGAGGAATGACAGATGCTGAAGGAGATTTGCTTTTTGACGATATTGATGCAACAAAGCCATATCTTCTCTCAACCTTTTTGGGTAATAGGGGATATCATTCAATCCTGTTTCTTTACTGAATTCCCTGAAAACAATGGTTTTTTCATGCTGCTCCCATGGCGCGAAATGTTTATGCTCGGTGATGCGGGTATAGGAAATATTTTCATCGCAATAATTCATTTGCGCTGTTCCCTGGTAATCTCCCTTATGGATTGAAGATTCAAAAGTTACGGTTCTATACCCAAGCCGTCCCAACTCATAATTGAAATAGGCATCGATGGGGCCGGTATAAAAAACGTGATCATATTCTCCCATATTTTCCGATGGATAAAATTTTTTATTCAGGTAAACATGTATTGAAGGATGGTTTAATAATTTTCCTACCAGATGCGTATATCCTTCCACAGGAATACCGGTAAAAATATTGTTGTGATAATTGTCATCATAATTAAAACGTATGGGAATCCTTTTTAAAATGGAAGCAGGCAATTCGGAAGGTTCACAACCCCATTGCTTTTTGGTGTATCCATAAAAAAAAGCCAGGTACAATTCTTTTCCCATAAAGTAAAGAGCCTGTTCTTCAAAGTTTGTTGGCTCTTTACTATTTTTATTCCCTAATGTTTTTAAAAAATCCCGGGCTGTTGCCGGTGAAAAAGTTTTTTTAAATAGTTGATTTAAAGTATAAAGGTTTACAGGAAATGAAAATACTTCACCGTTATACATTGCCTTTACCCGATGCACATACGGTCTGAATTCCGTAAAAGAATTTACATAATCCCATATTTCTTTTTTATCCGTATTAAAAATATGCGGGCCGTAGCGATGAACCATTATTCCTGTTTCTCCATCACGCGATGTGTGGCAGTTGCCCGCAATGTGTTCTCTCTCTTCCCAAACGTCTATATGGCAATCCATATTTTTGGCAAGCTCATGTGCCAGCACAGCGCCTGAAAAACCTGCGCCAATAATGAGAAACCGGGATGGCATAAGATTTATTTTTTATTATGAACGATCCTGTTGTACAGATATTGCCAAAGAGTGGGATGGTGCCATATTTTACTTTGTTTTTTTCCTTCTTTTAAAACCAGTTTTTCTTCAGAAATATCCTGCAAAGCCATTTTCAAACAGGCAATCCCTTCGGCTAACTGGAGCAGCGGATAGGTAACAAAATTATCTTCCGGGGTTATTGAAATTTTACTTTGATAAATGATACTACCTGTGTCTATCCCGGCATCTACAAGATGAACCGTAACGCCGCAATTTTCTTCATCATCATTCACCAATGCCCAGTAAGCGCCATGCACATTGCGGTATTGGGGAGTGATGCCCGCGTGTATATTTATAAATTTAGCAGGGATGCAGGAAAGAATTTGTTTAGAAATAATTCTTGTGCCGATAACCACTACAACATCGGGATTCATTTTTTGCAAAGCCGCCATACATTCAGCATCATTCACAGATTTTATGGAAATTATTTTTTCATCGGGAAGAGGAACTTCATTTAAATGATATTGCTGCAGTATTTTTTTCTTTCTTTTAGCGGAAAAAAAATTTAAAAGTGTTACCATAAAAACCTGGAATAAAACCTGGCCGCTTACCTTACCCACTCCCAAATGTTTTATCCTTTTTTTCAGAAATTCTTTTTTGCTTACCGGCTTTTCAAGAATTATTTTTTCAATCCTGAATTCTTCATTTATGGCGTTGTAGAGAATATGGGTAGTAAGTCCTTTTCCAGCCAGAAGCACTATTTTTAAGAGTCTCATTTGTCTTTGTTTAGATCATTTGCCAATTGCTTCATACTCATACTTTCAAAATTATAGGCTGCTTTTAATTTTTTAAAATGTAATAATATTTTTTCAAGAAAGAAAAAGTTTTCAGAAACGTGTATCCCAAAATTATGCGGATGCCACCACAGATGGTAAGTCAATCCGTTGCGCGCGGCATAATCCATACTGTCGGTAATTCTTTTTAGTTTTAAATTATCAAGGAAAGATAATTTTTTGGAAAAAGGCCTTAGAAACCGGCTTGATGGAATATTAATCAGTTGATCCTTTTTCATCTCTTCATCAGAATAACAATTGTATCCGCTTAGATTAAGATACGCATCGGCGAGGCGAAACGGCCTGCGGAAAAGGGTTTCCCGCCCTTGCGTTTTTGAAGAAAAAAGAGAAGATCTTTCATTGCCGCGAAAGGAGGTGAAGCCCTCTTCTTTACAAAGGTGTAAATAAGTTTCATTGTATTGATTTCGTGGAAAAATAAAACTCTTTAGTTCTACTCCTCTTTTCTCTGCAATATATTTGGCACAAATTAAATCCGCTCTAAAATCTTCAGGCGTTTGCCCTTTTTCAAGACAATAATAATGTGAAAAAGTATGACAGCCAATTTCCTGTCCTGCGTTTTGAATTTCTTTGATAAGTGAAAGCCCGAAGCGAAGCGGATCCTGCTCTTCATTTTTCCCTGCCAGCAAAATTTGCGAATGGTATGGAGAAAGTTCCGGCTTTATATATTCAGGCTTTTGTTCCGGTAAGTGGTTTAATAGATCTTTCTTATCATTAAAAAATAATAAACCTACGGTAGCAAAAGTGGCATTGATTCCATATTGCTTAAAGAGTTGTAGCAAACCCGGAATTACTTTCCGGACGCCCAATAAATTATCCCTGTATTTTTCTAATGAAACCGCATCGTGTACGCCCCAATAGATTTCAAAATCCAATGAGATAACTAATCTTCCTTTCTTCATTTCTGTGTGGGGGTTCATGGCGAATTTTACAGCAACCTGATAAAGATAATAGTAAAGTCAATTTAGCTGGAAAATGTTTTTCTCTTTTACACGGCCAGCAAAATATTTTCATACATCATCCGGTATTTTTCAATTGCGCTTTGTAGATCATAAAATTCTTTTGCACCATTTCTGATGTGGGTTTTGTCAAAAGAAATTCCTTGCGATATCAATTCAGCGGCGCCTAAAAACTCCTGTTCATTCAATTCTTTCAACACCATTCCGGAATTATATTTTGCAACTATTTCCGCTACATCGCCTACGCCCGCATTGGTAATTATCGGAATTCCCATAGCCATTATTTCCCCATGTTTGGTAGGTGATGAAGACAATTTAGAATAACAGGGTTTTATAAAAAAAACAGAATAATTGCTAAAGGAAAGCAACACCGGCACTTCATGTCTTTGTGCATGGGTTACTATTATTTTTTCTTTGGGTATTTCAAATCTTTTTGCTGTTTCAAAAATAATCTCGTGCTGATGAGGCGAAATAAATAAAAACTTTGCGGTGGGTATTTTATCAGATAGCGTTTTACAAAAGAGCATCATCTCACTGGTAAGGTACCAGCCGCCAATGGAGCCTAGGTAGCTAATAATTAAATCATCATCATTAATTCCCAATTCTTTTTTGAACTTTAATTTTAAATTGGAATCCATTTTTTCGGGGTTAAATAAGTCCATATCCACACTGCATGGAATTACTTCCAAAGGAATTTCTTTTTTATAAATGCCCCATTGTTTTATAATTTTTTCAGCGGCATAAGTGAGACATACAATTCCGTCACTTTTTTCAACTGCTTCATTTTCTTTTTGTTTAAAAAAAGCATATATTCTTTTATAGAAAAAATTCTTTTTATTCCACATACCGCCGTCCACACGGCTATCCGCATAAAACTCCCTGATGTCGTTTAAAAATTTTACGCCGAACTTTTTCTTCATCCACAAACCGATTAATGCAGGCACGCCTGGACGGGTATGCACCATGTCAAACTTTTCAAGAGCGTGAAGTTGCCTTGCTTTTCTTTTCAACATGATCACATCATAAACAGAAGAAAGTACCGGTGGTTTTTTGTGATAAGAAATGGGAACCCAATTTATAGGGTAGTGTTTTAATATTTGCTTTATATTATTTTTTTGTTGAGCAAACTTTGCGGGCTTTTCGCAACTTAAAATGGTAAACCTATAACCGTGATTAGTGAGGCCAATAAGGTAAGGAATTATCTGACTTTGGCCCAGTGGATCGGTAAGGCCATCGTAAGAGATGAAGAGTATATTTTTCATTATAAAAATGATTGATTGAATTTATTGAAGCACTTCATCGTAGATAGTAAAAAGTCTTTCCAGATATTTTTGTTTGGTATATAGTTTGGCGATTTCAATTCCTTTTTCTGATATTTCTTTTAAATTGAATTTTCCCTGAATGATTTGTTTTATCAAATTTGCCAAAGCAAGTGGATCATTTAAATCAAAGAAAAGAGCATTATTAAAGGTGACTTCTCTAAAAACAGGTATATCGGATAACATAACTGGTAACCCACAAGTCATTGCTTCTACGGCGGCTATCCCAAATCCTTCATTTGTAGAACTCATAACAAAAGCATTGTAATCGCAATATAATTGATGCATGTTATCAGCCGGGCCTTTGAATGTTACCGGCAGGTGGTTCTTATCAATTACAGATTGGAGCTCCCTGTATAGGGAATGATTGGTGTTCCCAAATATATCTAATGAAACATCAAACTCTTTTAAAAGAAGAAACGATTGAAGTAAGTAATCGTAATTTTTGGCCCTTTTTAAATTTCCGACTGCCATTATTTTTAAAGGCTGTAATTGATTAAAGGTTTTTTCTTTTAAATTTTTTTCGAAAAAAAGGTCAGCTACATAATTTTTGAGAACAAAAGTTTTTTTAGTTTTCATTATTGTTTTTACATAATCTTTTAATGCCACATTGGAAACTGCCATAACAGAATGGTTTTCCCTGATCGTCATTTTTTCAATTACAGTAAGTAATATGCTTTTATTAAAATCACTTTTACTTAACTCTCCATGTACCGAATATAGTAAAGGTATTTTGCCTGGACATGCCAATCTTGCTGCCAGGCTACTGTATATTAAATGAGAATGTATGATTGAAGGCTTATGGTTGCTGATAATCTTTTTTAGCTTACAAACCGAAGAGATAAAAGATAGTTTGCTCTTAAAATCCAATGTATATTTTTGACTGCAAAAAATTTCTTCCTTCTTAAAGTCGCATTCAGGGGAAAGAGTAACAAGAATTACTTTGTAATTTTTATTCAGTTCTGGCAGAATGCCTACCAGCATTAATTCGGCGCCTCCTTTTTTCAAATTATCAATGATTATCAGCAGCGTTTTTTTTGGCATTTTATTTTAAGAATTTTCAAAGAATAATCTTTGGGATACTCCATTTCTTTCTTTATCAAAACTTTTAGTAACCGGAAGATACCCTAAACCTATTTGTAAATGATAATGAGTTGTTTAATATCCGTTGAGCTACTTATTTTTTCTAAAATCAGTAGCTGGTTTGCTTAAAATATAACATTGTCTTGATCTTGCTATATTTTTCATCCTTCTCCATTTTAAAAGTTGGTAAAATGGAAAGATCTTGTTTCTCTCTACCAGTGATAATATCATTTTTGCAATGACCCCTCCTTTTTTATTGGGGCTAATAGTTGTAGCCTGATAAGTATTACTAAGCAGGGAAGGGTATACCACTCTTATACCATTCAGTAAATTTCTATCATAGAAAGATTTCCAATCGTCAGGAAATGCGGAAAATGGCCGTAGCCCTTTAAGCATGGAGTTTGCGGCATCAAATGTAATCAGGTAACCAGCAGTTGATCTTAACCCTTTTGTAGAAATGACCTGGTAAAGATTGAACTTATCATTTAAAGGGGTTATAGAATTCTGCGAAAGATTTATGGGAAAGTAGGACTGGTAAAAAAGCATAATCACTTCATCATTTCTTATTTTTTTTGAAAGTTGTTCAAACAATTGAGGAAGGTTCTTGTTTAAAACCATATCATCTTCAAGTATAAGCGCCAAATCAATCTTTTCATCTACTATTTTTTTGTATAAAAAATAGTGGGATAAAATGCA
>DATCWN010000442.1:0-12442 GCA_036566285.1 Hanamia sp. | reverse complement strand
CTGCCGGGATGAATCACTAAAATTTCATCACCATTTGTACATCTCAATTCATGGTTGTTGTAATATTGAAATTTCCAGATGTATTGCAGAAGATCTTCCTTCATCCTCTTAGATTTTGAGAAAGGAAGATAAATAAATTTTTAGAGATTAAGGGTTGTTATTCGCCCGCCCGGTTTAGAATCCATAATTCTAATCTCTCGGTTAATCTGAAGTTCGTTTGCTTGATTTTTATCAATAATTGATTTGCAGAAGGAATAATGCCTGCAAGTTTTGCGTCCAGGATAATACCAAGTGTTCCAATAATTGCTAACCCAAGCTGATGAGCGAATTTTCTTCCTTTTAGATCGTCAATAATAAGTAAACACTCCTCATATTCTATTGCCAAAGCGATGGCACTTGCTTCTCCTTTGTCTAAAGATGCCTCGATGATTGATTGATAATTTTTATTTACCGCTTTTATTTCAAGCCAGGATGGAAGTGGATTACCGAATTCCATAGCAACTTCTTCTGTAGTAATTATTGTTCCGTAAAGTTTATGCAGCAATTCAAGTTCACCTATTTTATCAAGAAGAATCAGGCAGCTTGCGTCAGATATGATAGCGTTGTGCATTCAAAATTTCATTTTCCAATTCTGTGGTAGAATAATTAAAAAGGGATACGCCATAATTGGATAGAAGCTCCATAAATGTCCGCTTAGTATATCCGGCTAATTCCGCAGCTTGTCCAAGTGATAATGAGCCTTTTTCATAAAGTTTAGCAGCAAGCATTGTTTTTGCTTCCTTTTCGTCCAAATCAACGGTCTCAGGTATATTTAGTATCAATGTTTTCATGTAACCAAACCTACAAAAATATAGTGGTTCGCCAAAGTTTTAAATATTTATGGATGCATAAGAAATCACCTTCGGTTGCAGGAGAAATCAAGAACTGTTTATTAAAGAACTATTCAGATAAGCATTATTATTACAATTCATAATTCTGAATTCATAACTTTTAATTCCCCCACTACCCTGCTCACCGGTAATCCCATCACGTTGTAAAAATCGCCCTCAATAGATTTTACGCCAACAACGCCTATCCATTCCTGTATGGCATACGCTCCCGCCTTATCGTAAGGCTTGTATTTGTCTATATAATACTCAATCTGAGCAAGGGAAAGTTCATGAAAGGCTACGTTAGTTTTTTCTGCAAATACTTTCTTTTTTGAAAAAGACAAAAGACAAACACCGGTAATTACTTCATGAGTTTTCCCTGAAAGTACGGAAAGGATTTTTATGGCATCCTCACGATCAAGAGGCTTACCAATAATTTTATTTTCAAGCACTACAATGGTGTCAGCAGCAATTATCGTGTATGCATCATAGTTAGGAAGTAATTTTCCCTGAATAGCCAGCGCTTTATTCATGGCAATGTGTCTGGCGATTTCCGCCGCAGATAAATTTTCCGGATAGCTTTCATCGGTATCCGCAACCATTACTTCAAAAGATATTTCTGCCCATTCAAGTAATTGTTTCCTGCGTGGCGAGCCTGACGCTAAAATTATTTTATTCATTTTTTTAAAAGAAGAATTAGAAAAAGATCATTGATAAAATACCGGTAAACATGATCATTTTTACCGCGGTACTCAGTTCACGAAATTGCGTCGGTGTGCTGGCAAAATACAATTTTCGCAATACCCATAACAAAGGAATAATAATGGCAATAAGAGAATACAGGGCGGAATACCACCAACCCAATTGAATAACATAGAATTGAATAGCGGCTATTAACCCGGCAAGTACAACAATCCACACTGCCGCAAAAACTTTAGAAACCTGCACTCCCCACACTATAGGCATGGTGGTGCATCCGTATTTAAGGTCGCCTTCCATATCTTCCATATCTTTTATTACTTCCCTTACCAAAGAAATAATGAATGCAAAACCAGCATACACAAAAGATACTTTTAATAATCTTTGCCACACAATATCCGTCGGTGAAATTCTAAAACGATATTCTGCCAATGTAAGCACCAATATTACCCACGCCGTTAACAAAGAAATTAGAATATTGCCAATCAGCAATTTCTTTTTGAAAGTGGTGGAATAAAACCATAACACAAATATCGCCAGCAGATTAAAGAATGGAATATAGTAATTGCGAAGCTTGTAACCTACATACACACTTAATGCAAGTCCGGTCAGAGAAAGAAGGGCATGAAATAAGATTGCAGCTCTTCTATTTATATAAGTGCCTACAATTACTCTTGAAGATTTATTTATCTGGTCAATATTTACATCAAAATAATCATTGATAATGTATCCCGCCGCCGCTATACAAACGGAGGCAAATACCAATAAGAAAAATAATGATTGAGTAAGTTTAATTTCTTCGTAGCCAGGATGCCCTTCGCGGTAAACAAAGAATAGAATGAAATACCTGAAAAGCATTTGCGTCAGCACAATGAATAAAAGATTGGGCCATCTTATCAATTTAAAAAATGCTGTAAATGCCTTCATGTAAAAATGATAAAGAATCTAAAATTTAAGTGGAAGGTATGGAAGATTGTAATGTCCATTTATTATTTAGTTTCATCACTTTTTCAAGCACGTCCCGTACGCACCCATAGCCACCGCGCAAAGGAGAAACATAAGCCGCAATTTCTTTAATTTCAAATGCCGCGTCAACGGGACATGCAGCGATGCCCACGATTTTCATGCATGAATAATCAGGAATATCATCGCCCATAAAAAGGGTTTCGCTCAGCATCAGTTTATTTTTCAAAAAAAATTCCCGCAAAAATTTTTCCTTTTCTTTTACATTCATAAAAACATTTATTACTCCTAATTTTTGTAACCTGTCAGCCACCTGAGGCGAATCGCTTCCAGAGATTACTATTATATTAAAACCTGATTTCACAGCTAATTGAAGTGCATAACCATCGCGAATATTCATACGCCTGAGCCATTGATTATCGTTGGTAATGATGAGGCTTCCATCAGTGAGCACGCCATCCATATCGAACACAAAAGTTTTGATAAGTTTTAGCCGTGAAAGAATATGCATGAATTAAATTTTTAATTTCAGTTTGGCAAAACTAAAACTAACTATCTGTTTAATTTAAAATTTAAACCCTAAACGAAAATTTATATTCCGGCTCATCTCAAAAAATAGTCTATTGCTAAAATTAAATAACCATTTCATCTAAAATCATAAATCTAAAATCCGTTTTTGTCTCATCGTTTTCCATGCACTTTTATAATACTCTCCGAAAGCTTCAGGTACATATATTTCAAATCCGGATGGGAGGCAAGCGCCTGCAGATGACGGTTCAGCGTAAATATATCATCCCTGATAGCAGGCCCTGTTTGTGTAAGAAAGGGCGAATAGCTATTGACTCTTGTGTTCACTTCATTAATAAGTGGAAGCAGGTTTTTAAATTCAATCCTTTCTTTCTGACAAAAAAGCTCGCCAAGCGCAAACATGTGGTTGGCAAAATTGCTGACAAAAACGGCAGCCACATGATAATTTAATCTTTCAGTGTCATTGGCTTCCGTGACATTGCCGGTTAAACTTTTGGCAAAGCCTAAAACCTTGTGTAAAACTTCCTGCGTATTTCCATCTACTAAAAATGGGATCGCCGGAATATGCTCAGTAAATTTTGAGAGACTTTGCAAAGGATAAAGAACGCCGTATGTATTGGAACAATCTTTTAACACATTTATAGAAACCGAGCCAGCAGTGTGAACCACCAGCTTCCCTTTTAACGCAGCAACTCTTTCTATATGATCCAAAGCGGTATCATGCAGCGCCAATATATACATATCAGCTTCGGCAAAATGCGCATCCGTAAGAGTTGTAGAAGAGGTGTTATATAAAGAAGCCAACGCCTGGGCATTATTAATATTTCTGCTTACGATTTGTACAATCTCATGTCCTGCTTTTTGTATCAATACGCATAATACCGTAGCCGTGTTACCCGACCCAACCATTACAATCTTCATGTAATTTTCTTTTTTAAAACCATACTATAAAATAAGTATCACCTCATTCATAAATGGAATATGATAATTAAACGTTTAAAAAATTAAATAATTGCAAATGGCTGATATCAATAACAGCCTATTTGAAACCTGTTGTTTCTATATTAGGGGGAGACGAAGATAAACAAGGGCAATTACATGGCAAATTCCGCAAATAAAATTTGAATTTTAATTTTTAAACTAATATTGCAGGGAAGGGTTTCCGATAAAATTTATATATTAATTCGGATTTGACAAGGAAAATTAAAGATAATTATGGCAAAAAATTTATTGATAGTAGAGTCACCGGCGAAAGCAAAAACGATAGAAAAGATTCTTGGAAGTGATTATGAAGTAAAGAGTTGTTATGGTCATATCCGCGATCTTGAAAAAGATGATATGGGCATTGATATCAAAAACAATTTTGCGCCGCGATACAAGGTACCGGAAGAGAAAGCCAAAGTGGTAAAGGATTTGAAACAACTGGCAAAAAAAGCAGAGACAGTCTGGCTCGCATCGGATGAAGACCGAGAGGGAGAAAGCATAAGCTGGCATCTTGCGGAGGTTTTGGGGCTGGATGTAAAAACCACCAAAAGAATTGTATTTCATGAAATAACCAAACCCGCTATAACTGCTGCTGTGGAAAACCCGAGATTGATTGATATGAATCTGGTAAATTCACAGCAAGCAAGAAGAGTTTTGGATAGATTGGTTGGGTTTGAACTCTCTCCGGTATTATGGAGGAAAATAGGGAAAGGCGGATTAAGTGCAGGAAGGGTACAAAGCGTTGCCGTAAAATTAATTGCGGAAAGAGAAAGAGAAATCAACCAGTTTCAATCTACAGGCAGTTTCAAAATTGAAGCGTTGCTCGCGGCTACTGATCCTTCCGGAAAACGGATTTCTTTTAAAGCCGAAGATGGTGGCACACGAACTATTGAAGAAGCGGAAAAGTTTTTGGAACAATGTAAAAATGCCACTTATTCAGTTAGGGATATTGTGGTAAAACCCGGTAAGCGCACTTCTGCCGCACCTTTTACCACTTCAACATTACAACAGGAAGCGAGCCGGAAATTAGGGTATGGCGTAAGCAAAACCATGCTGCTCGCGCAAAAGTTGTATGAAAGCGGTAAGATCACTTACATGCGTACCGACAGTGTGAATTTAAGCAAGACCGCAAAAGACCAGATTGAAACTGAGATAAGAAAAAATTACGGGGATAAATATTTGCAACTGCGTAATTATAAAAACAAAAATGAAAGTGCGCAGGAAGCGCACGAAGCCATCAGGCCAACAGAAATGAGTGTGAGCCGGATAGACGATCCGGAACTTTCACGCCTGTACGAACTCATTTGGAAACGTACCATCGCCAGCCAGATGAGTGACGCCATTCTTGAAAAAACCACAGCTAAAATAAAAATAAGTACGGTTGATGATGAGCTAACCGCCACTGGCGAAGTCTTGAAATTTGATGGCTTTTTAAAAATTTACAACGAAGGAAATGATGAAGAAGAAAATGAAAATCCAACATTTGGAAATGAAAGCAGGCTTCCACCATTAACTGTAAATCAGCAATTGGATTTTGAAGAGATGACGGCGACAGAAAAATTTACGCGGCATGCCCCAAGATATACAGAAGCGTCTTTAGTAAAAAAATTAGAAGAGCTTGGCATAGGAAGGCCAAGTACTTACGCGCCTACCATCAGTACTATTATAAAAAGAAATTATGTAGAAAAAAGAGATAAAGAAGGCGCCAGGCGCGCTATAAGAATAGTAAAACTTAAAAAAGATAACGCGATTGAAAAAATTACCACTCATGAGATTACCGGAGCAGAGAAAGGAAAGCTTTTTCCTACTGACCTTGGTTTAGTGGTTACCGATTTTTTGAATCTGCATTTTGACAAGGTGATGGATTATTCCTTTACCGCTAACATTGAAGAAGAGTTTGATAAAATTGCCGAAGGCAAAAAACAGTGGAGTAAAATGGTGGGAGATTTTTACGATCCATTTCATAAGACGGTAGCGCACACGCTGGAAAATGCAGAGAGGGCGAAAGGCGAGCGTGAATTAGGAACCGATGCAGTGAGCGGGAAACCCGTGCTGGCACGCATGGGAAGATATGGCCCCATGGTGCAGATAGGCAAGCAGGAAGATGAAGAAAAGCCCCGCTTTGCCAAGTTAAAAAACTCGCAAAGTATAGAAACCATCACTATGGAAGAAGCGATGGATCTTTTTAAATTGCCACTTACTTTAGGGGAACACGAAGGAATGGAAGTATCGGTAAACATTGGCCGTTTTGGCCCGTATGTAAAATGGGGCGAGCAGTTTATTTCTATGCCAAAAGGAACGGAACCCACAGAAGTTGACTTACCGAAAGCTATAGAAATTATTAATGCCAAGCAGGTGGAAGATGCGCCCATAGGGCATTACGAAGGAAAGCCTATTACAAAAGGCAAAGGTCGCTTTGGCCCTTTTATTAAGTGGAACGATCTTTTTATAAACATACCACGCGCTTACAATTTTGATACGCTTACTCAAAAAGATTGTGATGAACTGATTGCCAAAAAGATTGAGAAAGAAGCCAATCGTTTTATAAAACAATGGCCTGAAGAAAAAATTGCTATTGAAAATGGCCGCTGGGGGCCGTTCATTCGCTTTGGCAAAAAGATGCTGAAGATAACTGCTAAAGAAGGCGGAGGTAAATATACACCCGAAGAATTAGCGGTGATTGAATTGGATACGGTAAAGAAAATGATTCTGAAACAGGAGCCAAAAGCATTTGATAAGAAAGCGGCAGCAAAGAAATCCTCAACGAAAAAAGCAGCGTCTAAAAAAACAGCAAAGAAAAAGTAAGGCATATTCTAAAATAAAATGTTTCTTTTCCGGGAAGCTTTTATCGGCTTTTGTGCGAAAAAAAATTAATTATCTTTATGCTTATGAGTGCTGTAAAAATTCAACCCTATTACACTTATAAAGATTATTGCGCCTGGGAAGGAAGGTGGGAACTGATTGATGGGATGCCATTTGCCATGAGCCCGGCTCCGGCGCCACGGCATCAGTGGCTATTACTAAATATCGCTTACGAATTAAAATCGGCTTTAAAAAAATCAAAATGCAAACATTGTAAGGCTTATGATTTTATTGATGTGAAAATTGAAGAGCATACCATTTTGCAACCCGATTGCCTTATTATATGCAAGCCGGTTATTAAAAAGTTTCTTGATTTTCCTCCGGCATTGGTTGTTGAAATTTTATCACCTGCTACAGCTTTGAAAGACCAGCATACTAAATTTTCTATCTATCAAAAATTTGGAATTAAATATTACCTGATGATAGATGAAGAGAAAAATAAAGTGGAAATATATTGCCTCGAAAATTCAAAATACGTTCTTCAAAAAAATCTGCAGGATATTCCTTTTACTTTTTTGCTGGAGGATGACTGCCGGATAGAAGTGCTTCTCAAAAACTTCTGGGAATAATTTTCTCTATCTCAAAACATCCACCACACAAAAGCTATAAGGGAATATAACTCTGATTATTCCAAAACCCGTAAACTTTCTATCTTTACATCCGTAATAACCGTTCGATAAAACACATTCTCCCTCATGCTTGAAAACAAAGAAATATCTGCTCTCTTTCAACTTATTGATGACCCTGATGAAGAGGTTTTCAATACGGTTACAGAACGCATTGTTTCTATAGGCCGGGCCATCATTCCCAACCTGGAGAATTTATGGGAAAACAGCGCTGATGAAGCAGTTCAGGAAAGAATAGAAATGATCATTCATAAATTGCATTTCCGCGACCTGGTGGTGGAATTTACCAATTGGAAAAACGGCTCGCGTGAATTATTGCACGGGGCTTTACTGGTGTGCCAGTATAGTTATCCCGAAATGTTGCCCACCTCTACACTGCAGGAAATAGAAAAAATAAGAAGGAACATCTGGCTCGAACTCAACAGTTACCTTACACCCTTAGAACAGGTAAATGTGATTTCAGGGATTTTATACAGTTATTATAAATTAAAAGGGACCGAAGTAAGTTATGATGTTACCGATGATTTTTTATTAACCAAATTGATAGAAAATAAAAGAGGGAATGCCATCACAAACGGTATCTTATACCTTATCCTTTGCGAGATGCTGGACATACCAGCGAAAGCTATTAATATTCCCAAACAATTTATTCTTGCCTATTTTGATATCAATTATAATTTTCCGGATACCTCAAAACAGCAAAGCGAAAAAATAAATTTTTATATTGACCCGTTGAATGGTCACGTGTATTCGCAAAAGGATGTGGAAAGTTATTTTAAAAGAATTTTAGTTCCTTCCATACCTTCCTATTATCGTGTACTTAATAACAAAAGAATCATTCAACATTTGCTGGAAGAATTTTCCAAATGCTTTATTGATGGTAATAATCTTTACAAAAAAAATGATTTGCTTTTCCTGGCAAAATTATTAGACGACTGAGTTTTATTTTAGATATTTTATCTTTATAAAAAAGTATCTCAAAGAAATTCATCAATGTATTATCAATCCCCAATTGGCTTACTCAAAATAAATATTCAAAATGGCTTTATTAATGAAATTAATTTTTTTGATAAAGGAAACGAAAAAATAATAACTGAAGAAATTTTATCTAATAATGACCAAAACATCTTAGAAAAATGCAGGTATCAGTTTGACGAATATTTTTCAGGAAAAAGAACTCATTTTGATTTCCCCATCCGACAGGAAGGCACTCCATTTCAACAAAAAGTTTGGAACGAATTATTAAACATCCCATTTGGCAAAACCATAAGCTACCTTCAACTTTCACAGCGAATTGGAAACGTAAAATCTATACGTGCCGCAGGAACAGCAAACGGACGTAATAATCTTTCCATTGTAGTTCCTTGTCATCGGGTAATTGGCTCAAATGGGAGTCTTACCGGGTATGCGGGCGGGTTGTGGCGCAAGCAGTGGTTATTAGAGCATGAAAATAAATATGCTAATGGAGTTAATCTTCTTTTTTAAGTCAGGATATTTATGAATTGAATAATTAATTGATGAGAATAAGAATTATTGTTTCCAGCGAATTTTTTTCTAAATAATCTTAAAAAGATTTTTGGCCTTTGTCATCTTTTTAAATCAACAACAATGTCTGATCACGATCATGAGGAAGAACATTTACAAAGTTCCCATCTTATAAGAGATGTGGTCATCGGCATGAGTGATGGCCTTACAGTTCCCTTCGCATTAGCTGCAGGCTTAACCGGCGCTGTGGCACACAGTTCCATAATTGTAATAGCCGGTATTGCCGAAATAGTAGCGGGAAGTATTGCTATGGGATTAGGTGGTTTCCTTGCGGGGAAAACGGAACAGGACCATTACAGCAGCGAATTAAAAAGAGAATATGCCGAAGTTGACAAAGTTCCGGAGATGGAGAAAAAAGAAGTAAAAGATTTCTTTGAACAAATAGGATTAAGTGAAGAATTGCAAATAAAAGCCACCGAAGAAATTGCAAAAGATAAAAAGCAATGGGTGGATTTTATGATGAAATTTGAACTCGGCCTTGACAAACCCGATCCAAAGAGAGCTACCAAAAGCGCGTTAAATATTGGTATCTCGTATGCCGTGGGAGGCATCATCCCACTAAGCCCATATTTTTTTATTGATGATTCAAGAGAGGCATTAAAATTTTCTGTGGTAGCTACCTTACTCTGCCTTTTCGTATTCGGATATTTTAAAAGTAAGATGACGGGAATACCTGTGTTGTCAGGCGCGCTTAAAGTGATGATGATTGGCGCACTGGCCGCTGCTGCTGCATTTGGCGTGGCTACGCTTTTTAAATAAGGTTTATTTTTTTATTCAAAAATGAAAGGACAAATTTTTTCTACGCTTTAATCTATCGTAAATTTCACAGTACTATTTACTAAGCCCCGAGCAAGAATACTCTATTTTAGCAAAGACAAAATATCTCAATAATTTCTCCGTTTTATAGGTATTAAAGCCGTTGTTAACCTAACCTATTTTATCATATAATCGCACCTGTTTGCTTACTTACATTCTATCAATCTTTCAAAAGATGATCTTTAAAACATTTACCTGTATTCATTGACATTTAATTTTTTTGCGTCAATTATTTACCGGTATAAAAATCTGAATGGATAATCAGTTTTTGAATTGGATAAAAAGGCCGCCTGAAAAGGTGGCTTTTTTTAAGCGTGTTTATGATCGCTGTTCCGACACAATTGATTCGAAAAAAACTGATTTTTTCAATATTCGTTTTTTGCCTTTCACCATAATTATTGGAATAAACAAATGTGAAACATTACATTTGCTTCATGCGCAAAACGCTTACAATTTTAGCGAATTCATTCCGGCTTACCATGCAGGAACTCAGGGTAAATAAGCTGCGCACCTCCTTGTCTTTAATTGGAATTTCTTTCGGAATATTTTGCATTATCGGCGTGTTGGCTACGGTCAACAGTCTTGAAATGAATATTCAAAATCAAATTAAAAGCCTTGGCTCCAATACAATTTATATTGATAAATGGGACTACAACGGAGGCCCTGATTATCCCTGGTGGAAATTTATAAACCGGCCTGTACCTAAGTTTGAAGAAGTAAATTTTATTAAACAACGAAGTCATCTTGCCAGTAATGTAGCTTTTGAAATAGATACCAGAGTAAACCTGGAATTTGATAATTATGCTTTGCAGGGCGTCAGCATGACAGGCGTCACTGAAGAGGAAATTGAAATTCAACCATTGACGATGGGGTTCGGACGTTATATTTCCGGGAACGAATTTTCGTCCGGAAGCCCTGTAGCAGTTTTAGGTTACACCAATGCAGAAAGTCTGTTTGGTAGTCCTGCATTTGCCATTGGAAAAGAAATAAAAATAAAAGATACCAAGGCCACTATAATTGGCGTTATTAAAAAAATGGGAAACCCCATGATTGGCCAGGATTATGATCAATCTATCATAACTGCATATCGGTTCGCGCGGCAAATAGTAAATGAAGACCAAAGTAGTCCTAAAATTCTGGTGAAAGGAAAAGACAACGTAAGTTCTGTTGCATTGGCCGATGAATTGGAGGGTGTGATGCGTTCTATAAGAAAGCTAAGTCCCACACAGGCAGATAATTTTACACTCAATCAGATTTCTAGTTTTAGTGATAAAGTAAGCTCGTTGTTTTCAAACATCAATCTTGGAGGCTGGGCTATCGGATTGCTAAGCCTTGTGGTAGGCGCGTTCGGAATTGCCAACATCATGTTCGTAACCGTAAAAGAGCGGACTTCTATGATTGGTTTAAAAAAAGCAATAGGTGCCAAAAAGAGAAGCATCCTTTCAGAGTTTTTACTGGAAGCGGCCATCATCTGTATCATGGGCGGCTTGATAGGCCTGGTCCTTGTTTTTTTATTGACGGTAATTCTTACCAATGTTTTTAATTTCCCTGTTTATATTTCTGCCGGCATCCTTTCATTGGCAATTTCCATCTGTGTATTTATTGGAATTTTATCAGGCATCATTCCCGCGTACATTGCGTCACGCCTCGATCCTGTGGTAGCCATCAGGTCGTAAAGAATTACATCTTTTTTGTAATTATAAATTGACCTGTCTCTATAAAGCAACACAATAATGAATCGTGTATATTTGTTTTATGAACTTAGACAGCACCAAAATTGAATCTATAAAAAACTACTTCGAGACCCGCCCGGTTTTAAAGGCTTATTTATTTGGTTCTTATATTCATGGAAATGCGGATGCTAACAGTGATATTGATATTTTAGTAGATTTAGATTATAGTCAAAAAATAGGATTACAATTTATACAAATGAAAATTGATCTTGAAAAAATTTTAAACAATAAGGTTGATTTAGTCTCATCAAATGGAATATCAAAGTATATTAAGCCATCAATAGATATGGAAAAACGTTTGATTTATGAGAGGCAAATTAGGTGATAAAATCCGACTAAAGCATATTCTAGATGCTATAAAAGAAATAGAGACGTATTTGACTGGAATTGAATTTCCTCAATTTATTGAAAATTCAATGATAAGATTTGCTTGCGTTAAGCAGATGGAAATAATTGGTGAAGCCAGTAATCATATCTCTCCTGAATTAAAATCCAGGTTCTCCACCATAGAATGGGCTCAACTTAACGGGATGAGAAACATATTTGTACATGAATATTTTGGCATTGATGCAAATTTAGTTTGGCAAATTATCAAAAACGATATTCCAGAACTGAAACAAAAGATTGAAACTATCTTGCAATCAATAATTTAAACTCAAAAAGCCTTGCTTAAAACAGTCAGGAGTTCACATAATAAAAGCCATAGTAAAAAATTAAGCTAACCTAAAAACACAATTGATATAACTTTGTAAAATTATGGTTACTCTTCTTGCTATTGAATCTTCGTGCGATGAAACTGCTGCTTCTGTTTGCCGGG
>DATCWN010000414.1:0-9420 GCA_036566285.1 Hanamia sp. | reverse complement strand
CAAAAAACCCGCAAGTTCATTTATTTTATCTGTCCCAATTAAATCTGCGCCGAGTTTCATTTGAATCTTCCAGGAAGTTTTATTATCCGGTGCGGCCCAAAAGCGAATAGGCTTGCCCGCCAAATGAACACTATCAATGAGGTGCTTTAGCAATTTTTTGTCTTTTGTATTCAGGCGCCCCTTTCCTTTCCAGGTAGAAAAATTTTCAAAACAAAGGCTTACCTGTCCCACTCTTTCCCATTCAGCAGCACTATGATGCAATTTAAGGTCGTCATCAAAAAAAATATAGCCGGGATACTTTTCATATTCAGCCGGCAAAGGCCTGGTGCCACTGATCAGGATAAGCAAAGGCCTATCCGTATTTTCATTTGAATATAAGTAAGGTTTAAATGGCTCCAGTTTTTTTTCAAGCAATTGTAAACTAAGGGCGTAATTTTCTTTGATGTCAATTAATAATTTCACACGCCGGGAGCTGTTAATAGTGAGATCGTGATAAAGGGGATCAAGATATAAACTCTTCAGTGTTCTTTGCGCCTGGATTTCTTTCTTACTGTGTGCCACATATAAGGTATCATTGCTGGGGAAAATGTCAGCTTCTATAGAGCCAAAGCCCGCTTCATAAGCCCTGGTAAAAGGCTTGCTATTCAGGTAGTCATTGTGCGAATGTGCATTGGATATAAAATAAGTTTGCGATTGTGCTGCTGTGCAATAAAAAAGAAAAACAATAAAGCCAATTCCTTTTATAAAATTTGTCATACTGATAAAATGAGTTGTAAAAATAGAAAAATAAAATCCCGCACTAAACCAGGTAAACAGGTTGCAAATGGTAAATGCAATGTAAAAATTCACTTTGAACATTTTACGATTCCTACGCTTTGGACAAGCGAGATGATCCTATTTTTACAAAAGCAGTTTTGTAAATCCACGAAATAAACAGCATAAAATAAAAATAAAATTTTAATTTAGAACTGCAATTTGCACTGACTTATAAACTGATCACAATGGATAGCACTCAAAAAAATTTCAGCCCAAAAGAAATAAATCCATTAACAAGTATTGAGGAATGGGAAGACCATGTTTTGGAACGCTACCCCGATCCGGACAGCATTGCCACAGGAAAAGGTACTGAGGAATATCGTAATTATGAGGAACCTCAAAGGGATACGGTAAAAGAGTTTTACCGCTTAAATCATACCTATCAAACCTATGACTTCGTTCAGGAAAAGCGCAACAATTTTTTAAAATTTGATAAAAAGGAAATGCCTGTCTGGGATGCTTTTCAATTCTTAAATCAGTTGGTAGATGATTCGGATCCGGATACCGACCTTGACCAGTTTCAGCATTTGCTGCAAACCGCAGAAGCCATACGGAAAGACGGCCATCCCGACTGGATGGTGTTGGTGGGCCTTATGCACGACATGGGAAAAGTGCTCTGTTTATTTGGCGAACCTCAATGGGCTGTAGTAGGCGATACTTTCCCGGTAGGTTGCGCTTATTCAGATAAAATCGTTTATCCTGAGTTTTTTAAAAACAATCCTGATTATAACAACCCGGCATATCAAACTCAACTGGGTATTTATGAAAAAGGTTGCGGGCTGCGTAATGTAATCATGTCATGGGGGCACGATGAATATGTTTACCAAATGCTTAAAGACCACATGCCCGAAAGTGGCTTGTACATGTTACGTTATCATTCATTTTATGCATGGCACCGTGAAGGGCAATACGATTACCTCATGGATGACCATGACAGAGAAATGGTAAAATGGGTAAAGCTGTTTAACCCCTACGATCTGTATTCAAAAAATCCGGAAACGCCGAACTGGAAAGAGTTGAGGCCATATTATGAAGAACTGGTACAGAAATACCTGCCTCCGACATTAAGATTTTAATCGAGTAGTTATTAACTATTTATGGAGAAATAATCTATGGTCAATAACACAAAAATTTTTTGATAAAAATTTTCTATGAATACTATCTAACCAGTAACTTGCGGCTCTTTTTTATTGTTGTGTAATTAAATTAAACTACTTTAAATTGAATAAAATCTACTTGTCAAAGCAGTGCATAAGAATTTTATTCGCTGCCTTTTTCTTTTGCTTTGTTACATCAGAAAATGTTTTTGCAAAAAAATATTCTAACGATAAGATTTATAATACCGCAATTACTGTAAAAGGTACCATACGGGATGGCAGTAATGGAAAACCTTTGGAAGGTGCAACCATTGCTGTGAAAGGAAGTAGTGAAAGCACGATTTCAGATGTACAAGGCAACTTTTCAATATCGGTGCCTGGCAATAACAGTGTACTGGTAATAAGCTACGTGGGTTATGTAACAAGGGAAATTCCAGTGGGGGATAAAACCAATATTAATATAGAATTACAACCGACTTCTGCAGAATTAAACCAGGTGGTGGTGGTGGGATATGGAACCCAGAATAAGAAGGATATAACAGGCGCAGTAAAATCTTTGAAAAGTGAATCCTTTAATAAAGGCATCATCACTTCTCCGCAGCAACTTTTGCAAGGAAAAGTATCGGGTGTAAATGTTACTTCTGCAAGTGGAGAACCAGGCGATGTTTTAGGGATTTCAATAAGAGGGCCGGGAGGGGTTAGATCAGGAAGTACACCACTCTTTGTGGTGGATGGATTGCCATTGGATAATTCAAGTACCGGTGGAGGAGATCCCTTAAATTTTATTAATCCACAGGATATAGAATCTATCGATGTTTTAAAAGATGCATCTGCCACTGCCATTTATGGATCGCGCGGCGCAAATGGTGTCATTATTATTACTACTAAAAGAGGTAGAGCAGGTGTTTCCACTCTGGGCTTTTCTTCAAGCATTGGCTTTTCTTCGTTAGCAAGGGCTTTGCCTGTTTTAACTGCGGACGAATTTCGAGTTGCAGTGCCGAAAGTAGGAGGTGAATTGGATGATAAAGGAGGTTCCACTGATTGGCAAAAAATAGCTACCAGAAATGCTATCACACAAAATTATAACCTTACATTGAGTGGCGGAGCTAATAAACTAACTTACTATGCTTCGTTAGGAACGCAGACACAGGAAGGCATTATTAAGAAAAATCAAATTGACAGGCACTCCGGAAGATTTAATGTAACTCAAAAATTTTTAGATGACAGGTTAGTTCTCGAAGTCAATTTGAATGTAGCCAATACCAAAAACCAACGCCCACCAATTACAAGCATATTGGGTGAAGTGCTTACTGATAATCCTACTTACCCTGCTTACGATGCAAGTGGGAAACCAGCGGTATATCAGAACATCAACAACCCATTGATTTATTTTAACCTTGATAAGGAGATTACTACCATCAACAGGGTGATTGGTAACATTTCCCCTTCTTTTAGAATCATAAAAGGGCTTGTTTACAAACTGAATTTTGGTATAGATAATTCTACTTCTACACGTGATGTGGAGAATCTGCCCAATGTAGAACCCTTTCGCGAAGGAAGGTTAGAAACTTTTTACAACAACAATAGAAATACCCTGATAGAAAACTATCTTACTTATACATTCAACACGACACATCATGACATCACCGCATTGGCTGGCCAATCGTACCAAAAAATCTTTGTACAACAAAGGAATAACAGTATCAATAGGTTTGTCGTTGGTGGAATAGACCCCATTTACAATCCGGGGGTAGGCCAGGATTTAACCTTAGCCAATAACCGGCCGGGAGGGTTTGCTTTCATTAATGAGCTGCAATCATTTTTTGGAAGAGTTACTTATCAATACAACCATAAGTATTTGTTTACCGCTAATTTCAGGGCAGATGGGTCTTCTAAATTTGGTGCCAATAATAAATACGGATATTTTCCATCATTCTCTTTGGGTTGGAAGATCTCAGATGAAGAGTTCATGAAAAACTCCGTTTTTAATAATTTAAAACTCAGGGCGGGTTGGGGCATTACAGGTAACCAGGAAATTCCTCCAAAAATTACACAAGCTTTATTTAACTCACTCTCATCTGCAAGTTATCCGCTTAATCCAACAGGTGCTTATCCAGCAGGGCTTACCTATGCAAGATTGTCTAACCCCGATATTCAATGGGAGTCATCAGAACAAACGGACTTAGGCCTTGATTTTGGTTTATGGAATGGAGCCTTATCCGGCACCATAGATCTTTTCAGAAAGGTTTCCAATAATATACTTCTCCAGGTAATTCCCGCAGACCCGGTTCAGCCTGCAGCAGATTTGTGGACCAATGTAAAGGATATGACTATAACCAATAAAGGTGCAGAGTTTGAATTAGATTACAGACATAGATCACAAAAGGGAATTTCGTATAATATAGGAGGCAACATTACTTATATTACAAACAAGGTAGAAAAATCACCTTATTCCGTAATTCCTGCCGGCTCTGTATCCGGCGCTGGTATTACGTCATCCACCATAAATGGATATTTAAATGGGGAGCCTATCGGAACGTTCTTTTTAAAAGAGTTTACCGGCATTGGTGCTGATAGCTTAAGTACTTACCACGACCTGGATGGCGATGGTATTATTACCGACAAAGATAGAATTGCTGCAGGAACGGCTTTGCCGAATCTCATCTATAGCTTTTATGGTAGCATTTCTTATAAAGGATTTGATCTCGGCATTAATTTTAATGGGGTTTCAGGAAACAAAATATATGATTACACGGAAAATGTCAGCTTCTCTAAGTTGCGGCTTGCCAAAAACGTTAATAGCACTCCCAAGGCATTTTCGAATCCAAAGGAATCAATTAATAATCCGACTCCGGTAACCACGAGATATCTTAAAGATGGTGCCTATTTGCGGCTGAATAATGTTTCTCTCGGTTATAATTTTGATACAAAAAATTTAAGAATAGACCAATGGGTTTCGGCAATACGTTTGTCCGTAACAGGGCAGAACCTTTTTGTGATCACTAAGTATGACGGATATGATCCGGAAGTAAACGTTGACAGATCAATCAGTGGCGTTTCTTCTTATGGGATTGATTTTTTAAGTTATCCCAAAGCGCGGTCCATCATCGTAGGTTTAAATTTTTCATTTTAAAAATATTATATGAACCATAAAATATTAAGCCTTCTGCTGGTTGTTACAAGCATCATTATCCTTAGCAGTTGTACAAAACTAAAGGAAGATGTGCTCGATGAATCTTCCGTTTCGGGGCTTACAGCTCAGCAACAGGCGGAAGGAATTATTGCGCCCGTGTATGCAAAACTTGAAGATATTTTTTTGCATACCAACTATTTTGCACTACAGGAAATTACGACAGATGAGGCGATTCTTCCTTTTCGTGGCGGTACAGATTGGGGCGATAATGGCATTTATGTTCAGGAGCATCAACACGAAACGATCAGTACCGATAACAATATCAAGAATACCTGGAATCATATATTGATAGGAATATCAAGGGCTGTTACAGCTATTAATGCGCTTCCTTCCAATACGGATCCCAATGCAAAAGTTTTTCTGGCGGAAGCGCGTGGAATGAAGGCTTATTATTCTATGTTGACGCTGGATCTTTATGGCCTCGTTTTCGTAAAAGATGCTCCCGGAGAAACGTCAGTAATTCTGAGAGGAGATGAAGCGCTTGAATATATCAAATCTGAATTGCTTGCAGTAGAACCCTTGCTCAGTAATACCACAGGCCCTGGCAGGCTTACACAAGCTGCTGTTTGGGGATTGCTGGCCCGCCTGTATCTTAATACTGCAGTTTATCATGACCGTTATGCTACTTCATTTACATTTAAACCAGAGGATATGGATAAAGTAATTGAATATTGCGATAAGATCATTAACTCAGGCAAATACCAGTTATCACCGGATTATTTTTCTCTTTTTGATGATGATAATCATACCAATAAAGAATTAATTTTTGCGGTGGATCAACGGGCTGATTTAAATGGGCATAACCGCATGGCTTATTTTTCCATATCGGGCGACCAATTTCCCATCCCTGCTTATCCCGGAGCCAATGGAACAGATGGGCCTGCCATTACTCCTGATTTTTATCAATCCTGGGTAAGTGCTAATGCTCCATTGGATCCTGCTGATGCAGACCCGCGTTTTTACAGACAGAATTTATCCATCTATTCCAACCCGGCCGATTCCTGTGTGGATGCGGCTGCATTCAATATCAACAGGGGAATATTGAGAGGACAGCAATATGGTTTATTAAGGGTAAATGGCGTTTTCCTAAAATGTGCTGATGGAAAAATGAAGGTGGGGCCTCTTTTTTATAACACACGTAACAAGCCAACATTACCGGTTAACTTTACTGAAAACGTTGATTATACCGTAGCGGGAAGTAATTATAACACTGGCTTCAGGGTAGAAAAATATGAGTTTAGCAAAACATCGGTGAGCGGAAGAAATTTTGGCGAACACGATATTGTGATACTCCGATTGGCCGATATTTACCTCATGCGCGCTGAAGCAAAATTAAGAAAGAATGATGCGGCAGGCGCATTGGCAGACGTAAATATTGTCAGGGCTTCAAGGACGGCAACCAAACCTGCGGCTCCCTTAACATCAATAACACCGGATCTTTTATTTCGGGAAAGAGGATTTGAATTTTATTGGGAAATGCTAAGGCGGACTGATATGATTCGTTTTGGGAAATATGAAGGCACATGGACTGAAAAAACGAATGCTGATGTACAAAAAAGAATTTTCCCTATTCCTCAAACGGCTATAGATGGTTCTTCTAATTTACCAGGTTACCTGGTTCAGAACCCGGGGTATTGAGTGAGGACTTATATTTAAATAAGGATTTAAATTGCACAGTCTGTCAAAACTATTTCTAAATCAGCCTTATTGAGAGTTTCCAAACCAGGCCAAAACCTGGATGAAAAAACCGTAATAAATAATTCACTATTCAAAATAATTTCATGAAAATACGATTGCTTTTCCTTGTTGCTTTATCATTGTTAAGCGGGTTCTTCGTGGCGGCGCAGGATTTGAGAGTGGCAACTTACAATCTGAGGTATGTTAATAAAAACGATTCCATCAATGGTAATGGGTGGGCAATGCGATCTCCCGTTATCACCGCATTGATACGTTTTCACGACTTCGATGTTTTTGGTACGCAGGAGGGATATAAGAATCAACTTGACGATATTACAGATGCGCTACCTCAATATGTTTATTATGGCCGCGGCAGGGATGACGGAAAGGATAAAGGAGAGCATTCTGCTATTTTTTATAAAAAAGACAAATTCAAATTATTGGACAAAGGAGATTTCTGGCTATCGCAAACACCAGATAAGCCTTCGCTGGGCTGGGATGCTACCTGCTGTAACCGCATTTGCTCCTGGGTATATTTACAGGATAAAAAGAGCGGCAAAAAATTCTACTTTTTTAATGCTCATTTTGATCACCAGGGAGTGCAGGCCCGGCAGGAAAGCAGTAAACTGGTCTTACAAAAAATGAAAGATATCGCAGGAAAAGTTCCTGCTATGTTTACCGGCGACTTAAACGGCTCACAAAGCAGTGATTGGTACAAGGCCATCGCCAATTCCGGCTTATTAAAGGATACCTATTTCCAGGTAAAATATCCCTATGCCAATAATGCCTCTTTTAATGGTTTTGGTGCAACTAAGTCAGATAATAATGAAATTATAGATCATATTTTTATCAGCGATGATTTTGCGGTTAAAAAATGGGGATTGCTTACGGATACTTATCATGGTAAATATCCTTCAGATCATTTTCCTGTGGTGGCAGAGATTAGTTTTAAATAAAAGCCGCGTCTTTTTCCTGTGAGCGGGATAACTTTGTGAGTAATTATTTCATCCTTATAAAAAATGGGTGCTTTTTAAAACCTTTTAATTAAAAATCCGGTTGGCAACACTCTCTGTTTAAACCAAACACATTTCATGAATCTTCACATAGCCGACTATCTCATTATAAGCCTTTACTTTCTTTTTGTTATTGGTGTTGGGTTTATCATAAAGAAAAAAATAAAAACAAGTAATGATTTTTTAACCAGCGGACGAAACATTCCTTTATGGATAACCAGCCTGGCATTTATCTCAGCTAACCTGGGCGCCCAGGAAGTACTTGGTATGGTGGCTTCGGGGGCAAAGTATGGGATCATGACGGTTCATTTTTATTGGATGGGAGCCATATTCGCCATGGTTTTTCTCGGTGTATTTATGATGCCATTTTATTATGGAAGCCGCGCCAGGAGCGTCCCGGAATATCTATCACTTCGCTTTGATGAAAAAACCAGGGGATTAAATGCCATTTCTTTCGCGGTGATGACTATTTTTTCATCAGGAATTTCCTTGTATGCATTGGCAAAGCTTCTTGAAATTATTTTGAAATGGGATTTTGATGTTTCGGTATGGGTGGCTGCGGGCGTGGTGATGATCTATACTTTTCTTGGCGGATTGACAAGCGCCGTTTACAACGAAGTACTGCAATTTTTCCTGATAGTACTGGGGCTTTCGCCACTCGTAATTGTTGCCTTATATGATGCAGGCGGCTGGTCCAATATAAAAACCTTATTACAACCCGAGATGACTCATGCGTGGAAATACATGGGAAATGCTCAATCGAATCCGATGGGAATCAATTTTATCTCACTGATTTTTGGATTGGGTTTCGTGATGTCATTTGGCTATTGGTGTACCGATTTCCTGGTAGTACAGAGGGCCATGATGGCAAAAAATATGAATGCTTCACAACGGACTCCCATAATTGCGGCCATTCCAAAAATGCTGATGCCGCTGATTGTGGTTCTGCCCGGGTTAATCGCCATTGCTTTAATGCAACCGGCATTGGCATCAAAAGGATTTAGTATTCCATCGGATGGCAACGGCGGCCTTGATTACACCATGACGCTGCCAGCCCTCATTTCTCATTATTACCCAACCGGACTTTTGGGTGTGGGCATTACTGCGTTGATTGCCTCTTTCATGAGCGGGATGGCCGGGAATGTAACTGCCTTTAATTCAGTATTTACTTTTGATATTTACCAGTCTTATTTTGTGAAAAAGAAGTCTGACCGGCATTATCTTATTGTAGGAAAAGTGGTAACAATTGTGGGCATACTTTTATCAATAATGACCGCATACGTTGCCAAAGGATTCAATAATATCAACGATTTTCTGCAATTGGTTTTCAGCTTTGTAAATGGTCCTTTGTTCGCCACTTTTTTATTGGGAATGTTCTGGAAGAGAACCACAGGGCATGGCGCATTTTGGGGTTTGGTTGCCGGCACACTGGCTGCGGCAGCCACGCATGGCTTAACGGTTGCGGAAGGTAAAGGAGGCTGGATCTTTAATTTTTATGAAATAGACAGCGGCATGGGGCAGGCCTTTATAGTGGCTTCTGTGTCATGGATAGTGAACTTTTGTACCACGATTATTGTAAGCCTTTTCACGAAGCCAAAGCCTGAAGAAGAACTGCGGGGCCTTG
>DATCWN010000359.1:0-11990 GCA_036566285.1 Hanamia sp. | reverse complement strand
AATGGATCAAACCACCTCACATTCTTCCGTGAAATTCTTCGCATTGCCTGTTGCGCTTCTTTTTAAAAATGCTACACAACAGAAAACCATTGTCATTGACAATAAAAATAACAACGAAATATTTTTTAAAAATATTGGCTTTGTTGCCGATACCGTTATTATAGATCCTGAATATTGGCTAATTACAAGAAATAATATTTCTGAAAAAATAAAAGACAATATTGGCGAAAAAAATGGAGTTCGCGTTTTTCCTAATCCTTTTTCAAACAGTTTTTATTTGTATTTGCAAAACTTCGACGCACAAAAAATTCAGGTGAAAATGTATGATGCCAAAGGAAGAATGGTGCTGAAAGAAAAGTTATTGATAAATGCTTCCTTGTTTAAAGAAATAGATACCCAACGCTTTTCGCGTGGAGTTTATTTTATTAAAATAGAAACAGATAAAGGACAGGAAGTGATAAAAAGAATATTGAAAAAATAAAAGCACCCTCAGATCAAATCTTTTGGGTGCTTTAAAAACCCAATTACTATTTATACGTAACTATCCGTCCCCACACATCGTTGGTGCCCCATATTCCCTGGCGGGTACATTCCAACTGAACGATTTGGCTATGGTCTACAAATAGATTTACTTCAGGTCCGTAATTTTTAATGTACCATTTAAAGACCTGGGGATCGGCGGCCTCAAACATTACATTTTCAAGGCCTAGCTCAGTAATAAATTTAGCGGGAACACCTACACGCCAGGGCGAAGCATTTTCTGTAACACCTTCTGATTCCATCATAATGATATAGGCGCCTGCATCTAAAAAACGTTTAGCCTGGCGAACGGCATATTCTACATCTTGTACTCCTTCTGACTGAAGCTCTCCTACCGTGGTATCGCCGCCGGCGCCAAACTGAATTCCTACTTCAGGTTTTGCTTTTAAGCCTGCCTTTTGCACATCTTCAATTACCCTAAGCCAGTCATCCGTTGGGATTGAAATAAAGCCTGTAGATATTTCAATAATATCGAACCCAAGTTCCTTACATTCTTTAATGTATTTTTTTACAGCCTCCTTCCCTTTGGTCAATACGTATTCCATAAAACCTCCTGTGGAAACCAGTGTGCCATATTGATGCGCCAGGTCATTGATTTCCCTGATCTTTTTAGGATTCATAAAGGTAAATGCCCCGCCGGCAAACTTAATGCTGTCCACATAATTGCCGGTAGTTTCCAGAATATCTCTGAAATAACTCAATCCAAAGTTGGAATAATACGCAGCGCGTATTTCGGTTAGCCCGGTGGTGCGTGGTTTGGGCGCGCGTTCATTGCGCTGTAACCATTCAAATGCAATCGGGTTGGTAATGAAACTATTTTTTTCTGACATGATCATTTTATTTTAAAGTGAATAAATTTTAATAAATAAGTACTGATGAATTTACTTTTTCCAGTAGCTCCATCAATTCGCTAATCTTGTGGTTTTCCAGGTCTTTAACCAGGGAAACAATTTCTTCGCGAAGGCTTTCATCGGCAAAAGACGCAGAAAGATGATTGAATTTTTCTATAATGAATTCCCAGGAGGCGGGGCGTGTAAGAAAGCCTTCGTAATCTTTTTTAGCCGTCCGTAACTGAGATCCGTTTTTAAATAAAATGTTGATATCGCAAGCCATTTCACGGGGAAAAAGAAGGGAGTAATCTGTCTTCTCATAAACATGCACCTTCTGTAAAAGTTGCTGTACATCATCTTTGAGAATGCGCGCAGGAAGGTATTGTGCAGGCAGCAGGTTGCCATCCAAAAGCAAAGCAGACATCATATAGGGAAGGCTGTGATCCGCTTCTTCTTTGGTACTGATATTTTTCTTGCTTCCTTCTTCGCCCCCACCGATTATATTGTAAGCAACGTTAAATGTGTTTAGGGTTATGTTTTTAATTTCATTTACATCAAATGAATATTCTATCATCAAATCCTGAAGGCCTTCGAGTGTGGACTGCGAATGAATTTCTGCATTGAATTTTTTAATGATTGTTTTGGTAACTCTTTCCAGGTCTTCCTTTTCCCAATCAATTTGAAAATCTCCGGCAATCGTTTCTTTAAATCCTTTGTTTCCTTCGAAAACTTTTTCCGGTCCGGTTATTCCCTGCATAGCGAGGAATGTAGAATGAGTAGAAGTCCATCCTGTGGATGGAGAAGCCAGTCCTTTCCAATGAGACAAATTCCCGGTACGTGTTACGCGCAGCGCATTATAAGCGGTACCTGCAATGGCAATGGCGTTGGCTGTTTTTTCCTCATCAAGTCCTAAGGCATAAGCAGTGCCGGCAGCATTACCATAAGCGCCTTGCACGGTATGGTCAAATCCTTTGTCGCGCACAGGCGCCTCATCACTGAGCCGGCACTGTACCTGGTAAGCAATAGCCAATGCGGTAAGAAAATCTTTTCCATTTTTATCCGCATATTGCGCAGCACCCAAAATGCTTCCAATGTTATCCGAAGGATGACAGGTTTCATTTTTTGCGAGGTAGCTGTCATTAAAATCGAGATAGCGCACCAGGGCAGAATTATAAAATGCTGCACGGTCGGGGGCTGTTTTCCCGCCACCAATCAGGCTTACCAAAGGATTGCCACCAAAATCTGTCAATTGGTTTTTTATCATTTTGATAGGCGCTCCGTTAATAGCGCCAATGGCGCATCCTATCGAATCGAGTAACCGGATTTTTAATTCCCTTACGGCAGCTTTGGATAAATCCCTGTACTCACGGTTATGGATAAACGCAGCTAATTTTTGTACTTCAGTCATGTTGTTTTATTTATTTGTTTTTGAATCGGATGCAATATTACATTCAGGTGAACATGAAGTCAATGAGGCAAAGACGATTTGAATTATAGCAAAAAGCGATTGGGAGGTTTAATTGGTTTATTAGTTTATTAGTTAATTGGTGAAATGGTTAATTGGTTAAATGGTTTAAGCGGGGATAGTAGTTTTATTTATTAAAAGAGAAATATTGGTGGAATAAAAAGTTTTCCAAATAAGCAACGGCATGGCAGGGGGTTGCTGTAATTTTGCAAAAGGATGATTATTATTTTGTAAGAAATTTTATCATCAATATTTGAGAGAACAAAAGAATTTTATCCATTAATATAAATTCCGGGATATGGCACAGCGTAGTAAAAAAGAAGTATTGGATTACCTCGCAAAGGCTGAGGTGGCTGCCGTGGGAACATCAAATATGGGTACGCCCCGGCAAAGGATGATGCATTATGGCGCCGATGATGATTTTAATATTTACGTGAGTAGCATGAAGGGTGATCCCAAGGTGATTCAATGGAGCAACATCCCTGAAACGGCCCTGTTAATCCACCAGGGAAAAACATTTCTGGAGATGGAAGAATGCGAAATTATCGGTAGGGCAGAGATCATCAGGAATAAAGAAGACCGCGAAAAGGCAATCAAGATAATGACAGTTCGCTCGCCAATCGTGGCTAATTTTAACGAGATAAAAGCATTGGACCGGCTGGAGTTTATCCGGATAAAACCGTTTGTTGTCAAATACCGCTTTGTGCCTGAAGTGTTGCAAGGTGAAGCGCCAACTATATTTGAATACCCCGAAAACCGGAGTTCATTCAGAGCATGGGATGATATGAAAGCCAAGGCCAGAGCATGGAAAGAAGCCGTTCGCCCGCTGTCTCTAACCGCCTCATTGATACCGATTTTACTTGGCGGCGCTATCGCCTTTTCGGTAATGCACACCTTGAATGTTTTTCTATTTTTATTAACGCTGATTGGCGGAATTATGATCCAGGCAGGTACCAATATGATCAATGATTGGAAAGACGCTGATACCGATAATGAAAATGTGGAAGGAATTCGCCCTTTTACCGGTGGGTCACGTGTGATTCAATTGGGTCTTATTTCCCGTGCCGATATGGGATTTTTCGGGATGATTTTATGTTTGTTATCTGCTATCATTGGCTTGTATCTCATTGCTGTAAGTGGATGGGGCCTGGTGCCGCTTATCTTTTATGGCCTTATTGCCGGAGTGTTTTATACAAGTGAAAAAGGCAGGTTTTCTTTTATTAACCTGGCACCGGGATTTGCAGAATTTTTAATTGCCACCACCTTTGGCGTGTTAATGACGGTGGGCGCTTTTTATGTGCAAACGGGTTATTTTTCATTACAGGCATTTCTTCTTTCACTGCCTGTCGCCATTTTTATTTCCAATGTTTTATTAATTAACCAGTTTCAGGATGCTGAATCTGATGCAAAGTCGGGAAAAAATACATTGGTGGTTCGTATTGGTAAATTGAAAGCGAAAAATTTTCTGATCGCATGCTTCATTGCCGGTTATCTGATGATAGCATTACTGCCACTTCTGGGTTTCGCTCCTTATGCTTTTTATTTGGCTTTTCTTTCTTTACCATTTGCCTGGAAAGCCATCCGGTATGCACAACAGAATTATAACAAGACAGCAACCGATTTAATATCAAGTAACGCCCATACTGCTATTAATCATTTGTTTGCGGGATTGCTGTTAGTGTTTGCCTTTTTACTAAATGAGCTTAGCATCGTGCCTCTTTCATTGTACTTTATTGCTTCCCTTTTGTTTGTATTCTGGGTTTGGCATTATATTGAACGCAGAAGAAAAACAATGAACAGTTTCCGTCTTACAATGAAAAAGTAAATACGAGTCAGAGAATAGTTTACCCATCAACCAATTCCTTCGGGAGATTTGCCAGTATTTCTTTCTTTATTACTTTGGTGATACGGTTTTTCTGGAATCCCCTGGGGGTTACAAAGCTGATGGTTCTGCTAAGTGTGGGCGATGCAATGGAGCGCACCATTTTTAATCTTCGCGGCCCCATGTAAAGACAAGCCAATTGCGGCAATAAAGTCAGCCCGCCATTACGGTCAATAATTTTTCTGATGGTTTCTAACGATCCACTTTGATAGGTAATATTTTTTAGCTTGGTGACCTTAATAAGTGGTTTGTTTTTTTTCTGTCCTGGGGCCAAAAGGTATTCTTTGAAATCTTCATGAAGAATCAATTCGTCCAACGGTATATCATGCCAGTCCACCACTGCATGGGAAGCCAAATTGTGTTCCGGGCTTATGTAGAGCACAAATTTTTCTTCAAAAAGTGGATCTTCATAATAACCTTCTTTGTAAAATGGAGCAATAATAATGGCGCCATCCAGTGTGTCGGATTCAAAATGCTCTGTCATTTCTTTGGAACTGATCTCAGAAATCTGCACATTTAATTGCGGATATTTTTTAGCAAGTTGTTGAATAAACAACGGCAGCAGATAAGGAGCCAATGCAGGCAGAATTCCTAAACGAAAATTGCCTTCCGGTAAGTTATTCATTTTTCGTGCCGTATCATGAAATTTTTCGTAGCCCTCCAGGATTTCTTTTGCCTGCTTAATGAGTGCAACGCCTTTCATGGTGGGCACCACAGGATGTCGCGACCTGTCAAAAATCATGATTTTAAATTCCTTTTCCAAGCGCTGAATTTCCTTGCTTAATGTTGATTGCGCGGTTTCACATTCATCGGCAGCACGGGCAAAATTCCGGTGCTTGTCCACAGAAACTATATATTTTAATTGATTGAAATTCATGAATATTGAAAGAACATGCTGAGAATAGAAATGGTATCGTTCAAAGCTCGTTTATTTTTAAATAAATAATTTATTTCTACAAAGCTTCCCTTAAGAATGACAAAAATCTTTGAATCACCTGATTTCCGAAAACAGAAAAAATTGGCCGAATGAACAAAAACATCCAATGGCATATTTTATGAGAAGCTACAAAAATGTATCTTCATCCCTATTTTTAATATACGGAATGAAAAATAGCTCGGATATCTTACACGGATTTTCAAAAAAAACCAGAGATGAAAAACTTGAAATGATCGCTACTTTTTTTGAAAACAAAGAAGAAGTAATCCATTGTTTTAAAAGCTTTCATCATAGAGACAGCGAAATTCAAAAGCTCATTGAAGAGTTTAGCGAAAACACCCTCTCCAATTTTTATTTGCCTTACAGTGTGGCGCCTAATTTTCTTATTGATGGCAAAACGTACATGGTGCCGATGGTTATTGAGGAAAGCTCGGTAGTGGCCGCTGCTGCACACAGCGCTAAATTCTGGTTCTCGCATGGCGGATTTAAAACAGAAATTGTAGGCACTGAAAAAGTAGGGCAGGTTCATTTTTTATGGCATGATAGCATTGACCTTCTCCATCATAAGTTTCCAGAATTAAAAGCCCTTCTTATTGCAGAAGTAGATTCCATTACAGAAAATATGCGTGAAAGAGGCGGAGGTGTATTGGACATTGAATTAAGAAACCTTACGGCTCAGGAACCTGGCCTGATGCAGCTTTTCTGCACGTTTGAGACCGTAGATGCTATGGGTGCTAATTTTATCAATTCGTGCCTCGAACAATTTTCAGCCACCTTTAAAAAATGGTACGCAGCACAGCCGGAATTTAATGGACATGGTCTGGATATTATCATGTGTATTCTTTCTAACCTGACTCCTGAATGCCGGGTAAAATGTTGGGTGGAAACTGAATTTGAAAATTTTAATCACCAGGTACCGGGAATGTCCGGAGAGGAATTTGCCCATCGTTTTTATACTGGCGTGCGCATTGCCGAAATTGACCCGTACCGCGCCACCACACACAATAAAGGAATTTTCAATGGCATAGACGCAGTTGTTCTGGCAAGTGGCAACGATTTCAGAGCGGTAGAAGCCTGTGGTCACGCATTCGCATCACGAAGCGGACAATATTCACCTCTTACTAAAGTAATCCTCGATGACAATAAATTAAAGTTCATTCTTGAAATACCCATTTCGCTTGGCGTCGTTGGTGGATTAACGAATCTGCATCCTTTGGTAAAATTATCTTTGCAACTGCTTGGAAATCCTTCCGCAAAAGAATTAATGGGAATAGCCGCTGCTGTAGGCCTGGCCAATAACTTCTCGGCTGTAAAATCTTTGGTTACCGTAGGCATCCAAAAGGGCCACATGAAAATGCATTTGTTCAACATCATGAAGCAACTCGGTGTACCTGATTCTGATAAGGAAGCCATCGTTAATTATTTTAAAAATAAAACTGTGTCGGTATCCGCGGTAAGAGAGCTTATTGATAAACTTTCCGCAAACGGGAGCGCTCCTCATCCTGTAAAAATTTTAAAAAACGCATGAATTATTATGCTTCAGGGAAGCTGATGCTTTTTGGGGAATACCTCGTTTTAAAAGGATCGCAATGTCTTGCTGCACCTGTAAAATATGGGCAAAAAATGGAAGTGCGATCTAACCCCGGTAATGATATTAATTGGATAAGCAGGGTGCTGGGAAGAGAATGGTTTTCAGCCCGCTTCGATAAAAGTTTATCAACACCAGGAGTTTCAAATATATCAACGGCAGATTTGTTATTCAAATTATTGAAGCTGATACAATCTGAAAAACCGGAAATTTTTCATTCAGGGTTACAGATAGAAGTGGATGCGGACTTTCCTTTGGAATGGGGCTTTGGCTCCAGCTCTACTTTAATAAGTTTATTGGCCCAATGGAGCAAACTGGATCCTTATTTTTTATTAAAAAAAACCATCGGCGGCTCAGGCTTTGATTTGGCTTGTGCCCGCGAAACCGCTCCCATCCTTTATCGTATGAATGGCAATAAGGTAGCGCATGTGGAGTTGTCAAAATCAATAACCTCAAAATTGTTATTTGTGTATAGCGGCAAAAAACAAAGTAGTAAAAATGAAATTGAACGGTTTAATAAACTTGAAATACAAAAAGAAGACATTTACAAAATGGATCAAATCGTATCATCCGTAACTCTATCTGACCAAATTGATGAATTTGAAAAATGGGTTGTTGAAAGTGAAAATTTGATTTCAGGAATAATACATTCTCCAGTTATAAAAGAAAATAAATTTAAAGATTATCCGTTCACATTAAAATCTTTGGGTGCCTGGGGTGGCGATTTTTTTATGGCCACATATCGTAATGAAAAAGAGGCGCGAAATTATTTTAGTAATTTGGGCTATTCAATACAATTCAATTATTCTCAACTTATAAAAAATTAATGCCGGCGGATACATTTTTATTAAATAAACCAATTGACAAAATTGTTTGGAGATGCCCTTCCAATATCGCAATTGTAAAATATTGGGGTAAAAAAGGAATACAAATTCCCTGCAATACTTCTGTAAGCTTCACCCTGTCTGAATCTTATTCAGAAATAGAATTAGAAGTTTTTGATAAAAAAAACAATTCCAATATTGAGCTTGAATATTTTTTTGAAGAAAAAAAGAATGTGCCGTTTGAAAATCGGGTACTCAAATATTTGAGCGATCATCTGAATCAATTTCCTGTTTTAAATGATCACGCTATCAGGATAAACTCGCGCAATAGCTTTCCACATTCTGCAGGCATTGCTTCGTCGGCATCTGCGTTTGGTGCCATAGCGCTTTCTCTTTTAGATGCTTCCTTTATTTTGCAAAATCAATCACACAATGAAGAGTTTTTTAAACGATCATCTCAACTGGCGAGGTTGGGAAGTGGTAGTGCATGTCGCTCCATGTATGGCGGATTTGTTTTGTGGGGCAAAAATAAAGTGATAGCTGATTCATCAAATGAGTTTGCGATTCCAATTACAAGCATTCATGATAATTTTAAGCAATGGCACGACACCATTTTGATTGTAGATGATAATCCCAAAAAAGTGTCGAGCAGCACAGGCCACTCTTTAATGAACCAACATGTGTATGCAAAGAGTCGTTTTGCACAAGCCAATGAACGGGCTGCACGAATGGTGAAAATATTGGCTGGCGGTGATTACGAAGAGTTTATTAAAATTGCGGAATCAGAAGCTTTAACTTTGCACGCCATGATGATGACTTCCGAAGATTATTATTTACTGATGAAACCGGGCACCCTTATGGCAATAGAAAAAATAATCGATTTTCGGAGAGCAACAAAAATACCGGTATGTTTTACTTTGGATGCCGGCCCCAATGTGCATCTTCTTTATCCTGAAAATGATAAAAATACAGTGACTTCTTTTATAAACGATGAACTCAAAGACAGCGTTAAGAAAATAATTTTTGATAAAATGGGCAATGGCCCTCAAAAAATAAAATGACACAATTGATACATGGAAAGTTTTAATTCAAAAGTTTTACTCTTTGGCGAATACAGTGTGCTGCACAATAGCATGGCTTTGGTGATGCCCTGCGATCGTTTTTCAGGGCAATTAAATTTTTGCGCGAAAGGCACGCCGGACAAATACGCCTACCGGTCGAATGAATTTCTTAAAAAGTTTTCAGGATTTATTGCCAGCCATGTGGATGAAAATTTTGTTCTGGAAGTAAAACAATTTGAATGGGAAATTGATAATGGTTTATTTTTTCAGAGTAACATTCCGCAGGGATATGGCCTGGGCAGTTCCGCTGCTTTGGTGGTGGCCATATTTTTAAGGTATTTGAAAAAAGCAAAAGGGCTTAAAGATGAATTAAAAGGATTGACTATTGAGAAGGCTCAGAAACTGAAAACAAGTCTCGGGCAGATGGAATCATTTTTTCATGGCACCAGTTCCGGCATGGATCCGTTGAGCGTTATTTTGAATGAACCGGTTTTGTATAAAAGTTCCAATGAAATTTTACCAGTGAAATTACCGCGTATAAATGAAGCCGGTAAGAACGTTATTTTTTTGCTCAACACCGGTATTGCCAGAACCACCTCAGAGCAGATGGCAAAATTTTATCACCTTCATAAAGACGTAAGTTTTAAAAATAAAATCAGCAAAGAGCTGGTAAAATATACCAACGAAAGTATCAACAGTTTTCTGAACGGCGCGCCCGGCGCTTTGTATAAAGATCTGGGTAAACTGATTCAATTTCAATTGGAAGAAATGAGTTCTTTCGTTCCCTCTTCTTTTCAAAAACCGATTAAGCAGGGGCTGAATAATGGAGATTACTTTTTAAAACTATGCGGCGCCGGTGGCGGTGGTTACATGCTCGGCTTTACTGATAACTGGATTCAAACACAGGAAAAACTCCAGGAATTTGATCTGGAAGTTATTTATCGTTATTGAAATTAAAATACAAAACAAATGAGTTTGAGCTTACAACAAAATCTCCTGGCAATAACCCAATTTATTGCACAAAATAATTAAGTAAGGCTGCTGTGGCACGAAAAAAGAAACGCTCTTCTTCCCAATCATTTTTAAAAATATTTTTCTGGCTTTGCATCGCCTTTGCCGCGGTGTATTATGCGGTAAATCTTTTTATCATCCAGCCGCATATTTTTTATCCGGGCTTCGACATTCAACTTCCTAATGGATACGACATTCACGGGATTGATGTGAGCCGCTACCAGCAAACCATCAACTGGAAAGAAGTAAAAGATATGGATGAAAAGGGCGTAAAGATTGGCTTTGCATTTATAAAAGCGACTGAAGGGAAAAATAATATTGACCCGCAGTTCAGGCGCAATTGGTTGAACGCAGATTTGCAGGATATACCCAAAGGCGCTTACCATTTTTTTATTCCAGGCAGCGATGCCAAACGCCAGGCTCAGAATTTTATAGAAATGGTGAGTTTAAAAAGTGGTGATATGCCGCCGGTACTTGACGTAGAAATAAGCCGTAGAGTCTCTGTAAATGAAATGAGGAAAGAAGTGAAAACATGGCTTGATGAGGTAGAGAAACATTATGGAATAAAACCTATTATTTATACCAACATCAGTTTTTATCAAAAATATTTCAGCGATGGGTTTGACGATTATCCTTTGTGGATAGCGCATTACCTGCAACCCGATAAGCCCAGGATCAGCAACAGATGGACATTCTGGCAACACAGCGAAAGCGGCAGGGTGAATGGAATAAAAGCTCCGGTTGATTTTAATGTCTTTTATGGCGACAGCGCCGACTTCAATGATTTATTAATTCAATGATAAGCCTGTAAAGTTTACTCAATCAACTGCTATGGTCAGCAACAATAAACCATTTGCCGTTTATCTTTTTAAACAATAAAGTAAAATGCCCATTCAAATCACCAATGCTTCTTTGCAAATACCATTTGCCCACAACAAAATAAAAATCCGGCGATAAAGGTTTTAATTGAAGAAGTGTAAAATGCAACTTCCCCATAGCCGCCGTATCAGGATAGCCTTTTTTATAATTGTCTAATGTTTTTTGCCAACCGTAAGTGATGCCCGATTTTCCAATAAACATTAGTGAATCATTTTTCCAATAACCTTCCATAAAATTTTCAAGCGCTCCCTGGTTCCAGTTGGTTTCCTGTGTTTGTAAAATAGTTCTGATAGCCATCTCATCTTTTGTTTGCGCAAAACAAATAGTGGCGCTAAAGAAAATCACAGAAGCGATTACGGTAGAAAATATTTTTTGCATATTGATAAATTGCTTTACAATTTAAAATAATTTCCGCATTGCGCAGAAGAAACAAACATCACGATGCTTTACCTTTGGCCTATGAAAAAGAAACTAATCATATACGGAACCTTTTTTATTTTATTATTAGGCGCATTTTTATTCGTGCTTTCTTTAACGAAAGGTTTTTTTGATGTGAAACTTCCTGTGATGAGCTACGTCCAGGATTTTTCATTTACCGATCAAAATGGGCAAACTGTAAACGGACACAACCTTGATAGAAAAGTGTATGTAACCGAGTATTTTTTCACGACGTGCAAAGGCATTTGCCCTAAGATGAACGCCAACATGAAAAATGTTTTTGAAAAATTTAAAAATGAAAAAGACTTTGCCGTTCTTTCACACACCTCTATGCCCGAAACTGATTCTGTGCCGCTTATGAAATTGTATGAAGAAAAAATGATCGGCAAAAATCCGCAGTATGCGGCAAAATGGTATTTCGTTACGGGCACCAAAGATTCATTGTACAATATGGCGCGGCAGAGTTATTTGCTTGATAATAATAAAAATAACAATGTCAACATTGAAGATCATTTTATTCATACCCAGTTTTTTG
>DATCWN010000195.1:0-6733 GCA_036566285.1 Hanamia sp. | reverse complement strand
GTAGCCTTGCTTACAAAATTTGTAGCGGCATGGATTACACAGAAAGCTTTTAGATTATCCAAAGATGAAGGACGAATGATCTTTGGATTAAGCTCTTCACATGCAGCCGCAACGCTTGCTATTATTTTAGTCGGGTATAATATTATTATTGGTGAAACTGCCGATGGTCTTCCCATTCGTTTATTGGATGAAGATATTTTGAACGGAACTATTTTACTGATCCTGATCAGTTGCGCTGTCAGTTCTTTTGTTGTTGAAAAAGCCTCAGCTAATATGGCTTTGAAGGAAGCTCTGGAAGAAGAGGAAGAAACGGAGTCTAAAGAGAAAATATTAATCTCTCTCGCATATCCCGATACGGTGGCTGAATTGGTGGATTTTGGTTTGATGCTGAAACCTAAAAAAGCCAACGTTCCTGTTTATGCGCTGAACATAATCAGTGATGATACGGATGATGAAAGTGCACAATTTACCGGAAAAAAAATGATGGAAAGCGCCATTAAACAAGCGGCTGCCACAGAAAATACTTTGATTCCTTTAACGCGTTACGATATGAATGTGAGCAACGGAATTATTTACACCATCAAAGAACAAAATATTACAGACGTATTAATTGGCTTGCATAAAAACGCCAATCAAAAAGATTTTTTAGGCCCTATTACTGAAAACATTCTGAGCAAATCGGGGCAAACTATTTTTATTTATAAACCCGTACAGCCCTTTAATACTTTAAAAAGAATGGTAGTGGCTGTGTTGCCGAAAGCGCAAATGGAAATCGGTTTCAAACATTGGTTTGCCCGCATATCCACTATTGCAAAGGCAGGCGGATTGTCTGTTCATTTTTTTGCAGAGGAGGGAACCATTGCAGAATTAAAAAAATTAAATGTGCAGTCTGCAAGCCCTGTGGTGGCGGCTTACAATGCTTTCAGCAACTGGGAAGACTTTTTAATTCTGAGCCGTGAATTAAAACAAAATGATTTCTTTGTAATTATATCTTCACGAAAAGGCCATTCTTCTTACGATGACCAATTAGAGAAACTGCCTTATTATTTATCTAAATATTTTATCAATAACAGCTTTATAATATTGTATCCGCATCAGTTATCAGTTGATTTGAAACCAGAGGAAAAAGAATACGATCATTTTTTACTGGAAGCCCTAGATAAAGTGCCGGTGGTAAATAAAGCCGGTGATTTTATTTCAAGGATCTTTAAAAAGAAAAAATAAGGGAGTGAATATTTTGATGGCTTTAAATTCTTCAAAGTCATTTAAACTTTTTAATTATTTTTGTCCTGTTTAAAAATAAAATTTATACAAATGAAAGAAACAAGTGAAGAAAAAGTGGCTGTAAAAGGTATTATACTCATAACTGTTTGTGAAATACTGGGACTACTGTTTTTTTATGCCATCAACGCATAGAACCTGCTGACAGAAAGACTTTTCCTAAATTGCTATAATAAAAGACCGGCATTTTTATGTACCCGTCTTAATTTTTTGTTTAAGATTTTATAATCTTTCCGGAAAGAATATTTTAAATTAAAAACTCCTTACTTCTTGCATTTAGAAAATGCGGATGATTTAAATCTAAGGGGCTGCCTGCTTTTGAGAGCCTCATCTAAGGCAAACTGCCTTTAACTTGTACATTTTTTAATACACTGGACCTTATTTTGATGAGATGAGTATTCGACGTCCTACAGCAGGCGTACCGATCGCTACCTCTTGCTTTTTATAAAATTCCGGTTACGCAGTAAGGAACTCCGGTTACTAATTCCAATGAAATCATTTGAACTATCAATTTTACATTTATAAGATGAAAAACATATCTCCATTTTCATCTTAAATCATCCCCAATGTCAAAATCAATTACAGCGTCAAAAAAAGTTACAACAACATCAAAGGTCAAGAGTAATTCTGTTCTTGATCATATCCAGGTGGAGTCTGACGGATTTAGATTCCTGCATCCTATTACTCTAAAATATTATTCCCTCGGTGGGCCTTCCGGATGGTTGGGAGCTGCACTGACTGGTATTAACACCTGCCCGGATGGTGTGGGCAAATATCAACATTATGCAAATGGCTCTATTTATTGGCATCCTCAGACCGGCGCCCATGAGGTTCATGGACTTATCCGTGTCAGGTGGTCCTCACTGGGTTGGGAAAAAAGTTTTTTGGGCTATCCGCTTACCGATGAAAGTAAGTGTCCTGACGGTGTGGGAAGATATAACCATTTTCAGGGAGGAAGTATTTACTGGAGCCCTGCCACAGGTGCATGGGAAGTTCATGGTGCTATCAGGAATAAATACGCTGCCCTTGGATGGGAGAAAAGTTTTCTTGGCTACCCACTCACCAATGAATCAGTATGTCCTGATGGAATTGGCAGGTACAATCATTTCCAGGGTGGCAGTATTTATTGGAGCCCCGCTACAGGTGCACACGAAGTGCATGGAGCCATCCGGAGTTATTGGGCTTCCATTGGATGGGAAAAGAGTTTCTTAAAATATCCCATTTCTGATGAGCTAATTGTTTATGGCGGCGCAGGACGAATATCTCATTTTCAAAAAGGAAGTATCTACTGGTCTCCCACTGCTGGTGTAAGGGTATTAAAGGAGAAGTATAGAGTACATGTCAAATGCCTGGTCAACCCGGTTAGCTTCACCTTAAACGAACAATTTGCAGCCATGCAGGAAGTGTATGCAGTAGGGGGAATAAGGGTGGATTGGGTTACCACTGAAAATCTGAACCTTCCTTCTTTAGAGGATGTGGATGTAGGAGGCTGTACTATGGGAAGCACCACTTCTGAACAGGTTGCGCTTTTTGGCCACCGTAATTATATAGGTGCAAATGAAGTAGTTGTCTATTTTGTAAGAAGCACCATACCTGCCTATAATGGTTGTGCCGCTTTCCCTGCCGGCAGGCCCGGCGCAGTTGTTGTGAGAAGCGCATCCAGGTGGACACTTGGGCATGAACTGGGGCACGTACTATCGCTGAATCATGTCAATGACAATAACCGGTTAATGACAGGAAATGGCACATTTAATATTACCAATCCACCACCGGATTTAATTTCTTCTGAGGTAAACTCCATGATCAGCAGCAACCTTAGTACTGCTATTTAAATAAAATTAAAAAGTAAAACGATGCAATCAAATAACGATAACTTAAACCAGGAACTTATTGATTTTCTAAGGCAGGATGAATTGGATTATCCTGCCGGCGCTGCAAAGTTTGGCCCGGTAGTGCTTCCGCTTTTACAGGAACTGATGAAAACCGATGATGAAAATTTAGCTACAAAAGCAGCCTATCTTGCCGGGTTCATAAAGGATGATTCAGTACCCCATATTCTTACGGAAGCTGCAGACAATAAATTTTCAACAGTAAGAATAGCCGCTGCATTTGGCGCTAAAAAGCTAAAGCCGGAATCTGCTTCTGTTGTATTGAAAAAAGTGATGGATGATAATGATACCGGCGTTTTAAAGATGGCCATTAAGTCTGTTCAGGACTTGAAGATTGCAGATCAATTTAAAGTAAGGCTAAAAAAAATTGCCACCGCTCATCAGGATGATAGTATCAGACTATCAGCCGGTAAATTGATAAAGAATTAATTAACACTTAAGAAGGGCCTTTCTTATTCTTTGGGTTTGAAGTGATTCTCTTCTGAATACTTATTTGCTGCGTGCCGGGCTTTCTGTTTTTCCCAAACAGGCAATAAAAAAAGAGGCTGCCCTTTTGAGACAGCCTCTTTGTATTAAAAGAAAATTTTTACTTACGCATTTTCTTCAGTGGATTCTTTTGAATCCTCTTCTGGTTTTGCTTCTGCATCTGCTTTTTCCTCAGCTACTTCCTTCTCTTTGGCAGGAGTTTTTTTCACTTCGGCAACTGCTTCTTCAGTTTCTGCTTTTGCAGCAGCGGTTTCTGACTGAGCTTTAGCATCTGCGGCTTCCTGCGCTACTTCGTCTTCTATTTTCCTTCTCAGATCAGCAAATACACCTAAATCGCCTAAGGTTGTTTTTTCAACCTTGCTTTGAATACTCTTCACGGCTTTTTTGGTGGTTTCCGCATCGGCTCTCTTTTCTTTTATGTGAGCGTCTTTTTCATCGGCTTTTACCTTTTCCCAAATGCGGCTGTGGCTAAGGATGATCTTTTTATCGTTACGGTCAAATTCAATAACCATGAACGGTGCAATTTCATCTATACCAATTACCTTTTCATCTTCACGGCGAAGGTGGCGGGCCGGTGCAAATCCTTCCAGACCATAAGGAAGCTGAACGGTAGCGCCCTTGTCATCCTTGCGGGTTACGGTTCCTTCATGAACACTTCCTACAGGGAATGTTTCTTCCAAAGAGTTCCACGGATCTTCTTCAATTTGCTTGTGTCCTAATTGCAATTTGCGGTTTTCTTTATCAATGCTCATAATGATCACATCAATATTTTCACCCACTTTCGTATATTCATTAGGGTTGTTGAAGCGTTTCAGCCAGCTAAGATCACTGATGTGAATCATGCCGCCAATGCCAGGAGAAAGTTCAACGAACACACCATAAGGAGTAATGTTTTTCACCAGTCCTTTATGCTTGCTTCCTTCAGGATATTGTGTTTCAATAGTGTGCCATGGATCTTCCGTCATTTGTTTAATGGAAAGACTCATTTTACGATCTTCTTTGCTAAGTGTTACCACTTTAGATTCGTATTCATCGCCTAGTTTGAAAAATTCCTTGGCATTGATCGGGGTATTTGCCCAGGTAATTTCACTTACATGAACAAGGCCTTCCACACCCGGGAAGATTTCGAGGAATGCGCCATAGTCTTCAATGTTTACGACTTTTCCTTTTACTATTTCACCTTCCTTAATGCTTTCAGGCAAAGTATCCCAAGGATGTGGCGTCAATTGTTTCAATCCAAGGCTGATGCGTTTCTTATCATCATCAAAATCAAGAACCACTACATTCAGTTTCTGATCCAGTTTCAATATTTCACTTGGATGATTGATACGTCCCCAGCTAATATCAGTGATGTACAACAAACCATCTAAGCCGCCAAGGTCAAGGAATGCGCCGAAGTCGGTAATGTTTTTAATGGTTCCTTCAAGTACCTGTCCTTTTTCCAGTTTGCCGATAATTTCAGCACGTTGTTGTTCAATGTCGCTTTCAATAAGGGCTTTATGAGAAACCACTGCATTCTTGATGGCTTCATTTATTTTCACCACTTTAAATTCCATGGTTTTGCCTACAAACTGGTCGTAATCGGTAACCGGTTTCACGTCAATCTGAGAACCCGGAAGGAATGTTTCCATCCCAAATACATCCACGATAAGTCCACCTTTGGTTTTGCTGGTAACAAGGCCGGTAACAATTTCACCGCTCTTGTGCATGTCCACAATTTTCTCCCAGGCACGTGTGGTGCGGGCTTGTTTGCGGCTAAGGTGCAGGTTGCCATCTTTATCTTCTTTTTCAGCAACCATCACTTCCACTTCATCACCTACTTTTAAATGAGGTGTGTCGCGAAATTCATTCAATCCTACCAGTCCATCGCTTTTAAAGCCGATGTTAATCACAACGTCTGTCTTCGTCATGCCTACCACAGTACCGGTAACCATTTCGTTGTCGTTGATCTGCTTAAAGGTTTTGTCGTAAACCTCATCATACTTTTCTCTTTCAGATTGGTTGTAAGAGGTTACATTTCTTTTGTCAATATTCCAGTCAAAATCGTCGTGAGCCGTAGCAAGTGCGGCTTCCTGAATTTCTACATCCGTTTGCTGAGGCTCGGTGGCTGCAGTAGTGGATTCTGTGTCCGGGAAATCAGGGAAGGGCACTCCATCAATACCACCCTGTGGCTTGTCCTCAATAGACAATTCCGGTTCCACGGGTTTTGTTTCTTCGTTTTGTGTATCCATTTTTTGTTCAGCAGGTACATTTGTTGTTGCTGTATCCCGATTGTTTTCGAGACCCTGCTCATCAGCATTTTGGTTAATAATTCGTTACTTATTTTTAAAAACCCAAAGGTTTTATATTTTGGGAGTGCGAAGGTAAGAAAATACGGCAAGAAATGACGCAATGTAGATAAGGAATAAGGAATAAATGTAGCCCTCTTTCTTTGTATTAATCTATTCCTGTTATCTTATAGAGGATAAAACCATATTTTCAGTATGTTTGGAAAACATTTTGCCTTATAAGAATCTATGAACAAACCCCTGCATCAATTTTTTACAAAAGACCATCACCGGATTGAAACCCTGTTGAATAAGGCGACGGAGCAACCAGGTGAAATTAAAATGGAGTATTATCATCCATTCCGAACCGGATTATTGCGACATATTAAAATGGAAGAGAAAACCCTCTTTCCGGCAGCAAAAAAAGCGAATGATGCCGTAATGCAAAAACTCATTCCAAGGTACCGGCTCGAACACGGTGCGCTGACTGCATTAATGGTGCCTCCGCCTACTTTGACTTTAATAAAAGCGATCCGGTATGTTTTAGAAAAACACGATATGGCCGAAGAGGAGGAGGGAGGATTGTACGATGTTTGTGAGGCATTAACACAGGGGCAAACCCAGGGACTTTTAGATCAACTGGCTGATACAGAAGAAGTGCCCGTACATCCGCCTAATCCGGCGCCCATTGCATTGGAATCGGCCAGGCGGGCATTGGCACGGGCAGGTTATGATTATGATGAAATTGTGGGTGAGGGATAATGACCTGATGCCAAGGGTTGCCAACCTTTCAAAGGTCTCATGTATGAG
>DATCWN010000129.1:0-6156 GCA_036566285.1 Hanamia sp. | reverse complement strand
AGGGCTTTGAGTATAATTTTTTGTTGCATAAATCAGTGCCAGGTTTTTATCCCGGAAACTTTTACTTAAACTTTTAAAGAATTTGTTGCTATTAAAATGGAAGGTCATCAATGGCATTTTCTGATGACGACGTAAATGTATCCAATGGTTCAAGGTATTCATTGTTGCCTTCGGGAGCTCCTTCACTGGGCTGTAGTACCTGCTCAATCCGCCATGCATCCAGATTGCTGAAATAAGAAACGCGCCCATCTTTGTTCCATTTGCTTCCGCGAATGTTGAAATGAACTTTTATTTCATCGCCCACATTTACTTTGTCTATAATTCCGGTTTTATCCTGCACACTTTGGAATTTAATAAAATTGGTTATCGTTTTTCCATTTACGTCTTCAGATTTTTCCACGATAAATTCTCTTATTTTAAAAGTTTCAGTTCGTTGAATGGTTTCAAATTTCTCCAATAATTTTCCTGTTAATTCATAACTCATGTTGTCGTATTTTTTTTAAAGATAAAGGCATTAATTTAAACCTTGTTTGTAAAATGTATAATGTCAAAAAATCTTTTGCACATTTATTTATTTCTAGTTTTTATTTTTCAGCTAAAGAGCAAAGATTGAAAATTTTTAAAAAATGATGAAAATAAAATAAGATATTCTTCGTAAACCAATCCCGACGTACGTCTTAAAAATTATCTGCAATGAGGAATCAAAAAGTTTATTTTTTTTGAAAGGCCATACTGTATTTTCAACAACAAAAACAAAGAATAAAAAATTTTTTTTTCAACAAATTCTTTTGATATTCGCTGTCTTGCTGATAGAATTTTTATAAAAGGTTTTTTATTCAAATTTTCTCAACTGCACCCCGAAAAATATTTTCTAACCGAAATTTTAAATGGCTTAAGATACACAATGGATAATGCTTGCGAAACAACTTGGAGTAATTGTCTCAATATAATAAAGGACATAGTTGAGTGGCAGCATTACAAAACTTGGTTCGAACCGATAAAACCTGTTTTGCTGAAAGACAAAGTATTGACGATACAAGTGCCCAGTCAATTTTTTTATGAGTATATTGAGGAACATTATGTAACCCTTCTGGCAAAAACTTTAAAGAGGGAATTGGGAAAAGAGGCAAGGCTTGAGTACCGGATAATGGTGGATAGCGGGAATGACAATAACAAACCTGTAATGATGGATGTGCCGGGACGGGGTTACAAGTCTTATTCAAACAATGAAATGGATTTTCCTTTAGTCATAAACAACCCTGTTAAGAACCCGTTTGTAATTCCGGGACTTAAGAAGATGCAAATAGACTCGCAGTTGAATCCTACTTATGTTTTTAGTTCTTATGTGGAAGGCGCCTGCAACAGGGTGGCGAGGCGTGCCGGAAAAACAGTTGCTGAAAAGCCAGGCTCCACTTCTTTCAATCCACTGGTAATTTATGGTGGTGTAGGTTTAGGAAAAACTCATTTAGCACAGGCAATTGGCAATGAAGTAAAAAGGCTTCATCCTAATAAAGTGGTATTATATGTAAGTTCAGAAAAATTCATCAACCAGTTTGTGGACCACGGTCGAAATAATGCTATCAATGATTTCATTCATTTTTACCAGTTAATAGATGTGCTTATTATTGATGATGTACAATTTTTTAACCGTGCAGAAAAATCGCAGGATGCGTTCTTCGCTATTTTCAATCATCTGCATCAGAGCGGGAAACAATTGATTCTAACAACTGATAAGCCGCCTAAAGATTTGGAAGGAGTACAGGAAAGATTATTAAGCCGTTTTCGCTGGGGATTAAGCGCAGACCTTCAGATTCCTGATTATGAAACCAAGATTGAGATACTGGAAAGAAAAATGAAAAACGATGGCCTGGAAATGCCTAAGGAAGTAGTTAAATATATTGCCTACAATATTCAAAATAATATTCGAGAGCTCGAAGGGGCGTTAATTTCCCTATTGGCACAATCTTCGCTGAATAAGAGAGAAATAGATTTAGAACTAGCAAAAAAAGTTTTGAGAAACTTTATAAAATCATCTTCGAAAGAAATTACAATAGATACTATTCAAAAAATGGTGTGTGATTATTTCGATGTGCCTTATGAAAAGCTTTTGCAAAAAACACGCAAGCGTGAAATTGTGCAGGCAAGGCAGATAACCATGTTTCTGGCAAAAGCATTTACTAAAAATTCATTAAAAACGATTGGAGAACATTTTGGTGGTCGCGATCATACCACGGTAATTCATAGTTGCCAAACCGTAAAAGACCTTATGGATACCGATACTTTATTCAAAGAGAGCGTGATAGAGCTTCAGCAAAAAGTCCAGTTGGCCGCTATGTAAAATTTTACCCAAAAAGTCTCAATTATTTATTTTAAGTTTTGGATTTGAATGGCTACTTTTGCAGCCCTTAATTATTTAAAGTTAGGAGAGGTGCCTGAGTGGCCGAAAGGAACGGTTTGCTAAATCGTCGTACGGGTTAAACTGTACCGTGGGTTCGAATCCCACCCTCTCCGCAGTTCTTAATCAGGGAGACCGGTAAAAATTATTCGGGGCGTAGCGTAGCCCGGTCATCGCGCCACATTTGGGATGTGGAGGTCGCAAGTTCGAATCTTGCCGCCCCGACAAAAAACCTCTGATTGATTTCGGAGGTTTTTTAATGTCCGGCATTACCGTTTCAAATATCATTTAAGAGATACCGGGTTATTTAAAGTGACAATTAAACACATTTTATCTCTTATCTGGTTCAGACTATACAACTGTATTTATAAAGCCTGATTTAATAATCCGTTCATGAATAGAAATTATCGCTGGGGCATTTTAGGAGCAGGAAGAATTGCCGAAAAATTTTGTAAAGCACTTTCCTTTGTGGAAGGATCGGAAGTATATGCCGTAGCATCCCGTGATGAAGAGAAAGCCAAAACTTATGCATCCAAATACGGCGCTTCCCGGTTTTATAATAATTATGATGATTTGGCAAAAGATAAAAATGTTGATATCATTTACATCGCAACGCCGCATGCTTTTCATTATGAGCAAACCATGTTTTGTTTACAAAACGATAAGCCAGTGCTATGCGAAAAACCCATGTCTTTATCACATAGCCAAACCGCTGAAATGATTGCGTTTGCTATAGAAAAAAATTTGTTTTTAATGGAAGGTATGTGGACAAGCTGTATGCCTTTCGTTGAAAAGATTCTTATGTTGATTAAAGAAGACATTATCGGCAAACCTCAATATGTAAGCGCCGATTTTGGTTTTGCAGCACCTGTAAATCCAGAGGGCAGATTGCTGAACAAGACCTTAGGTGGTGGTTCGGTTATGGATGTAGGTATTTACCCCATTTTCTTTTCCGCTTTGATTTTGGGTGAGCCATCTCTGATACAAACTGTTTCAGAACTTACAACAACAGGAGTAGATAAGTATGCCAACATGGTAATGAAATACCCGAATGGTGAAACAGCCCATCTGCTATCATCCATCAATTTTAATACCGGCATCGAAGCCGAAATCATCGGTGAGAAGGGTAGCATAAAAATAAAAAGCCCCTGGTTTAAAGCAACTGATTTTTCGGTCCATTTGCCTGATGACATCACACAAAATTTTTCCATGCCGCATGTATGCAACGGCTTTGAACATGAAATAAAAGAAGTAATGCATTGCCTAGATAATAATTTACCAGAAAGTCATAGAATGCCTCATCATTTGACTTTATTGGTCAGTAAAATTATGGATGAAGTATTAAGACAGGCAGGCGTTGTGTATTAAGAAACTTCGGTAAAATTTCATTGGTAAAATCTATAGACACTTTTTAATTTCCAAAAATAATAAGCTATCTCTCTCCAACCAAAACTACGGTTATGCTTCTTCGTTTTGTAAAAAAATAATTGTAATTGTCAAAATTACAATTATTAACATTATATTTACTTACTGGTTTTCCTATAAAAAAATAAAATAGTTTAAAGCAAGTGTTTCAATACTTAAATTTCAGTAAGCTTTTGTCATCCGGATTTATATTAAGTCCGTGGCTTATAATTTTCAGTTTCATTCAGCTTCCTGCTTTTAGCCAATCCGTTTCCTTAAAGCCTTTTCCATTATCATCAGTACGAATTCTTGATGGCCCATTCAAAAATGCGCAGCAAACGGATTTAAAATATATTCTTGCCCTTGAGCCAGACCGGTTGTTATCTCCTTATTTACGCGAAGCGGGAATAAAACCCAAAGCAGAAAGTTATGGCAACTGGGAAAATACAGGCTTAGACGGACATATTGAAGGGCACTATCTTTCAGCGCTTTCGAACATGTATGCCACCACAGGAAACAAAGAATTATTAAGGAGGATCAACTATATAGTTAACTCGCTACAGGTTTGCCAACAAAAGAATGGTGATGGTTATGTGGGAGGCATTCCTGGAGGAAAAGCAATGTGGCAGGAAATTGCAAAGGGTAAAATTAATGCCAGCAGTTTTTCTCTAAACGGTAAATGGGTTCCCTGGTACAACCTTCATAAATTGTATGCAGGTTTGCGTGATGCTTATTTAATAGCGGGAAATACGGAAGCGAAAAATGTCCTGATAAAGCTATCAGACTGGTGTTTGAACCTTACATCGAATCTATCAGATGCGCAAATGCAAAGAATGTTGCGTAGTGAACATGGAGGAATGAATGAAGTGCTCGCCGATGTGGCAGCCATAACCGGAGATGCCAAATATTTGAAATTGGCCATCCGATTTTCCGACGAGGTCATTCTGAATCCTTTGATAGAAGACAAAGATTCTTTAACCGGATTACATGCCAATACACAAATACCAAAGGTGATTGGCTATGGTCGCATTGCGGAGATTTCAAAAAATAAAGATTGGACAAATGCCGCCCGTTTTTTTTGGGAAACGGTAGTGCACAACCGGACAGTATCTATTGGGGGAAACAGTGTCAGCGAGCACTTTAATCCTTCTAATGATTTTTCTTCAATGATTGAATCAAAGGAAGGGATTGAGTCCTGTAATACCTATAATATGCTGAGGTTAACGAAGCTTTTGTTCCTGGAAAACCCTTCAGGTAATTATATGGATTATTATGAAAGGGCGTTGTACAATCACATACTTTCTTCTCAAAACCCACACGGCGGATTTGTCTATTTTACCCCAATGCGCCCCAGGCATTACCGGGTTTATTCACAGCCTGATCTGGATTTTTGGTGCTGTGTGGGTACAGGATTAGAAAATCATGGTAAATACGGTGATCTTATATATGCCCATAACGATAAAGATATTTTCGTAAACCTGTTTATGGCATCGACTCTTGAATGGAAAGAAAAAGGAATTACTTTGATTCAGAATACTAAATTCCCATTCGAAGAAACCACTGAAATTAAATTGAAATTGGAAAAGCCCTCTGAGTTTGCGCTTCATTTCAGGTATCCTTCCTGGGTGAAAAAAGGCCAAATGAAAGTGAGGGTAAATAACAAAGAAATTTCTGTAAAACCCGATGCATTTTCCTACGTTTCTGTAAAACGGATTTGGAAATCGGGAGACGTGGTATCGCTTGTATTACCCATGCAAACAAAAGTGGAATATATGCCGGATCAGTCGCAATGGATATCTTTTGTACATGGCCCTATAGTACTTGCAGCCGTTACGGATACTACAGATTTAAAAGGATTATTTGCTGATGGCAGCCGCATGGGCCATGTTGCCAATGGCTCGCTTTATCCCTTAGATGAATCCCCTTTTATACTTACCTCGTCAAAAAATATGGGATCGGAAATAAAACCGGTTAGAGGAGAATCATTAACTTTTACTACCGACCAGATTATCTCATCAAATAAATATAAAAAACTAAAACTGGTGCCCTTTTTTGAAATACATGATGCGCGTTACATTGTTTATTGGCCAGTATCTGCACCTGATAAATTAGATGAGGTAAAAGAAGCGCTCAGGCTAAAGGAAAAAGAAAAGCTTGAGTTGGAATCCAAAACGATAGATAAAGTAGCTCCGGGACAACAGCAGCCGGAAGTAGAACACAATTTGCAGGGAGAAAAAATAGTTTCCGGGTCTTTCAACAATCGTCATTATCGTAATGCCGAAGGGTGGTTTAGTTATGATTTAAAAAATCCCAACAAAGATGCCCACACACTCCGCATTACTTATTATGGGAAAAAT
>DATCWN010000102.1:0-2602 GCA_036566285.1 Hanamia sp. | reverse complement strand
AAACTAATGAGCTACGCATCAATAAAAACTTAGTTCAAAACACCGGCTGGTAATAAAAAAAATTATTTTTCTTAAATAAAATGATATGAAAAGAATAAAAACGGTATTGCTTTTTGGCTTACTATTAAGTATAAGTATCTTGCCAGGATGTCAAAAAGATCTAAATACCCCGATAGATACCAATAAGAATGCACCGGGGCCTATCAGAAACGTTGAGGTCAAAAATCTTCCGGGAGCAGCGGAAGTTTCTTATGTGCTACCTAAAGATGAGAACCTGCTTTATGTGAGGGCTGAATATGAGATCAATGGCGTGAAAAAAGAAGCCAAAGCCTCTTACTTTAAAAGATCAGTACTCGTGGAGGGATTTGGCGATACTAACGAACACACCGTTACCTTATATGCAGTAAGCCGCGCCGAAGTTTCTTCTACTCCGGTTACGGTTTCTATCAAACCGTTAACTCCTTCTGTAATCAAAGTGGGCCAGTCTTTAAGCGCCGAAACCTCTTTTGGGGGATTTACTTTAAAATTTCAGAATGAAGATCTTGCCAACATTGTAATATTTGCCTTGGTCTGGGATGAATCTCAATTATCATGGCGCCAGGTAGATGCAGATTACACGTCATCAAATGGAGGTGTTTTTAAAGTCAGGGGATTGGAATCGAAGTTGCAAAAATTTGCAGTATTTGTAAAAGACAGGTGGGGCAATTTGTCGGATACCCTGAAGTTTGAACTTACTCCAGTTTACGAAGTGCAGTTGGATCACACAAAATTTGCTGACATCAGAAAAAAATATCCGATTCCTCAGGTAGCCCCTCTTCCCCCATCAGGCGTGCCCATGGCCGAAGCGGTGGACTATTCCAGCAGCTATCCAATGAAAAATCTATATGATGGCAATACCAGCTCCATGTTCCATACTAAGCAAAATGTGGATCAGCCTTTATGGATTCCTATTGACCTCGGAGTAAATGCAAGGCTAAGCCGGTATAAGATATGGCAAAGAACAGGTAGCTTTTACTACAGTCACGGCAATCCTCATGAATGGGAAATATGGGGCACCAATACACCGCAAGATGTAAATAGCTGGGTAAGACTAGATCATCAGATCATGATAAAACCTTCCGGTTTGCCTGTAGGTCAAAATTCGAATGAAGACATAGACGTAGCCAATGCCGGACAGGAATATGACTTCCCTGAAAACGTACCTACAGTAAGGTACATTGCATGGAAAGCTGTGGATTGCTGGGGCGCTATCGGCGGCCAGACAGGCTTTTTCCATCTTTTTGAATTATCAATTTGGGGTCAGGTACAATAAAAATATTTAGAAATTATGAAATCAAACATTAGTAAAATCACAAACATCCACAGGTGTTCCTTTTTTCTTGCGTTGTTGTTTATTACAGGAATTTTTTTTCTGGCTTCCTGCAATAAGATGAGGGATAATTATTACCCCTATATTAAAAATGGTGAAATCGTATTCACAGGCAAGGTAGATTCTCTGGTCGCCTTGCCCGGCAGAAATCGGCTTCAGCTAAAGTGGCTCTTGGTATCCGATCCCAAAATAACAAAATGTAAAGTATTTTGGAATAATGGAGCCGACTCTCTGCTTGTACCAGTACAAAGGACAGATGGGACAGATACAATTAAGGTGAACATTAATAACCTGGCGGAAGGGCTTTATACATTTGAAGTATATACCTATGATGATGCCGGGCATTCTTCCGTAAAAGCAGTGGTAACCGGTACGGTTTACGGTGAAAATTACATTAATTCTATTTCCAACCGCGCCCTGGATTCTGCCATATACCATCCTGATGGTAAATATGCAGAAATTAAATGGTTTGGTATTGCCCAACAGGCTAAAGTGGTAGAAGTGCTTTATACAGATACTTTAGGGCACCCTGTTACTCATCGCATTACGACCATTATAGTTCCTACCTCAAAAGTTGATATAGGCTTTGCTGATAGAGATACCCTGCATGCCTATGAAGATGGTACTACTTTCAAATACAGGACAGGTTATCTGCCTGCTGCCAATGCTATAGATACTTTCTTTACAGACTATAGGGAAATCTCCACTACTTTATATGTAACGCCGGTTATACCGACAGGCCCTGCGAACCTTGCCCTTGGTACAACAGTTACTGCCAGTAGCTCAGCTACCCAGGCTTTGACAGATGGAGACCGATCCAATGCCGCAAAATGGCAACCCAGTAGTAGTGAGCGTGCCGATTTGAATGTATGGTTTTATGTTGATCTTGGATCGTCCATGGACATCAATACAACACAGGTTTATTTTACAAAAGATCCGGGGAAAATAACCTATTACGAGGTATTATACACCACGGAGGCTACCATAACTACCAGCACTAAATGGACAAGAGCCTTTATCAAATTGGAATCTCCGGATGCAGAAGATATCAATACTTTTACGAAGGTAAAGGCCAGGTATGTAAAAGTGAACATTGGATTGAAAGACAGCGGAACCAACATTAATGTATCCGAACTTGAAGTGTATAATGAGCCATAATGAATAAGAAATGCTGAACAATTGAACTAGCGCAGAATTAAATGTGAATGGTCAATGGTGAAAAGTCAATCTTTC
>DATCWN010000178.1:0-11043 GCA_036566285.1 Hanamia sp. | reverse complement strand
CATTAATTCACCAGCAGTCCAGTTTACAGACTTCTGCGCCTGGCTTATATTACAGCCCAATATTAATAAGACGAAAAAAGAGGATGAGAATAAATTTATTTTTTTCATTCAACAAAAATTATAAGATGATTTCATCAAATTTAAAATTAAAAATACAGTCTCATCTTTAATTAACTTTTTTATTTTACTTCCCTTTTTCTTTTGATTTTTTGAACCGATTAAAAATATCTGCTTTGAACTGTATCGTTCCATCAGGCCCGGGACGGCCTCTTAAAAATAAACTGGTGCCTGCTTTTTTGGTTACTCCGGAATTTTTGGGATCGTAATCGGTGCTTCTTTTTTTAAGATTGCTTAATGGTATTTGTACACTTAAATCGGTATTTCCTTTGGTGCTATAAACGCCTTCAACATAAATACTAAATAAGGTTGATGCAATTTCCATGCGGTTGATTCTCACCTCTTCATTGGCAATTTCAAGTTTGTCTTTTAATTCGGCGAATCTTATATTTTCAAAATCCCTGTTTTTAAATAAAAAGTTTTGTAATTTTTTTATAGGTTCGTAATGGTTCAATGCGCCATCTTTTAAAGAAAAATCAATAGTGCTTGCAATACTACCCGGGTAAGTTTTTCCATCGTTGTTGAGGCCGAAAGTCCCGTTAGCTTTTGCTGTTAATTTTCCCTCAAGGTTTTTGGCTTCAATTCCGTCCTGGCCAAAATTATTGAATGCTGAAAATATTTTATTTACATCTACATTTTTCACCGATGAAGTAAAAGTAACCTGGTGATAATTGCTGTTCCGGTTTACCAATGAACCGCTGAGATCGAGGCTGCCACCGCCATGCTGCATGCTCACATGATGAATCACATAGCTCTCAGGGAATAAAGAAATATCTGCCGCAATATTACTTGCAACAAACTTTTTGTATTGTAGCTTGTCCGTTTTAAGGTTTACATGCAGGCTTCCACGATCCAGTATGGCATCTATTTTTTCAGATGTTTTTTCGAGCTTAGCTTTTTTATGTCTGTTATGTTTCACATTTTTTTCCGGCTTCAATAAATACATAAAAGAAGATAAGTTTAAGGAAGGAGAATAAATATTCCAGTCAATATTTACTTTGTTGGGCTCGGTATTTATTAATGTCAATAAATTATTTGCATGGCCATTCATTATGATTTTATTGTTCAATACTACACAATGAAAATTATCAACTGAAACATCAGAATTTTTAAAAATTAATTTGCCGTTGGCATTTTTCATTTCAATCTCTCTTGGCGCATACATAATGGTTCCATCGGAAAATGTTATTTCGCCATTTATAAAAAAATTGGTGTTATTGTTTCTTTCAATCGGCCCTTTAAAAGTCAGATTGGCGCTGCCTTTTCCGCCGGTAAGCTTTATGCTGTTGCTACCTAAAATATCATTTAAAGTGATTAGCGGAAAATCAGATTTCAAGTCTGCGGTTAATATAGGCTTGTATAAATTGAGTATTTCAATGTTGCCGGAAGTAACAGTAAGGCCGTTCCAACCAGCAGAAAAATTATTGAGTTGAATTTTTGAATTGGTGTCTTTGCGTGGTAGAGCCTTATCAGTCTCATTGGTAAAAAATCCTGAAAAGCTGGCATTGCTGAAGTTAAAAAAAGGAGTAGTTAGTTTCGATTTTCTTACATCCCACATAACTACAATCAATGGGTCGCCTCCCTTCAAAGGCCCGTTGACAGCGGCATCGGCGTTTAATTTTTTATCTAAGCTGACTATGGATAAAGCTTTTGAAATTTTTTCGGGCAATAAAGATTTAGCAAAATCATAGAGAATATCTTTTGTGTGAATGCGTAAATTAAACTGGGGGTCAGTGCCTTGCAAATCAAATGCTCCACTTAAATTAAATGGATGCCCTGCAATCTTTACGTCAATGCTATCAGCAATTAATTGTTCAGAAGATTTATGTAATCTTAAGTCGAAGTTGCCTTCAATTTTTTTTTCTTTTAGAAAACTTCCTTTTGCCAAATTGAAAGAAAGGTTATGAATAAGCAGGTCCGTTTTTGAAGAAATCAATAGAAAAGAATCCTTATCATCCAGTTGAATGTTTAATTTATTTGCCAGAATATGGTAGAGCTTTTTCTTCTTTTTATTATCACGTATTACGTTTACATTTCTAAGGTTAATAGATTTTAATTCATTCCTTTCATTAGTTTTATTTTCAAGAGCCGAAGTATTTTTTTTGAATTTAAAAAGATATTCATTGGTGTAGCCGCTGGTGTCAGTGAATAAATAAATGTTTGCGTTTACTATTTTAAGGCCATCTATTGCGAATTCTTTTTTTATAAGTTTGGTGATACTTAGCTGCGCAAAAATTTCTTTTCCTTCAAAAAATGGATGGTGGTGTTGGGAAAACAGGGAGTCGGTTATCACCACATTATTGAACAATACTGATACTTTCGGGAAGGTCCGAAAGAAAATTAACTCAATATCACCGATGGTTGCGTTCCCATTTATTTTCTTTTCCACTTCTTCAGTAACCTGTTTTATAATTAATTTTTTGTGTGTGGAAACATAGACCAGCAGAACGACATAGGATATCACCAATAAGCCGATTAAAATTATAAATCCCTTAATAAAGTATTTTAAATATTTTTTCACGCAGGCGACTGTTTGAATTCAAATGAATTCTAATTACCGTGCCAATAATTGGTATGTTGAATGGTGAATGGTCAATAGGTGAATAAATGGTCAATGGTGGAGCATTCAGCATTGACCATTGACCGTTCCTTTAGTTTGAAACTACGGTATCTATCACAATTCTGGATGCTGCTTTTTCCTGTTTTGCTTTCTTTTTAAAAAAGCCGCGTAACAAAAAATTGTGTTGAACGGCTTCGAGATCGTCATCTAATTTCTTGGACGCCGATTGAAGATTTTGTAAAGTGATTTTTATTTTGTTGGCTGATTGTTCATCATTCAATAACATTCCTATTGGTGAATTTTTGTCATTTAATCCGTTGTTTAAAGTGTTGCCTGCATTTTCAAGATTATTAATGGCCGCCTGCGATGTGTTGGCTACCTGTTGTAATTGTGAAACTGTTGCTCTTAACCGGCTAAAAATAACGGTGTCTGTTACAAGATCATTTGCTAAAGTGCCTTTGTTACTGAGTTTGGCAGCATAAGCGGAAACATTATGGGAAAGTCTTTCAAGGTTTCTCGCAGTAGTTTGTAAGGTAAGAGTGGTGGCGTTTATTTGGTTAACCATCGTTTCATCGGTCAGTAGTTTTCCAATAGATCCTTCTCCTTTCACCAGGCGGCTGCTTATTATTTTGAAATCATTGGTTATGCGCAGCAGGTTGTCATTGTTTTGAGAAAGCGTATTCATCATCGCATCGGTGCTTAATAATTTATCAGTAGCTATTATATCTCCCGATTCTATTTCTCCGCTCGTTAACGTACCGCCGTATATTTCAATGATTTTATTTCCAATTAACCCATCGGTGCTAAGCTTTGCTTTGGCATCTTTTCTAATAAATTGTTTTGATTGCTGCTCAATGTTCATATCCACTTCCACTTGTCCTTTTCCGGTTATAAGTACTTTTTTTATGATGCCCACTTTTACTCCTGAAAACCAGATGTTGTTTCCTTTTTGTAATCCATTTACATTATCAAAAAATGATTTTACGGTTATGGATTTTTCAAAAGTTTTACGCTGGGAACCCAATGTGAGTATGGTTATAATAAAAATTGCCAGACCCAGCAAAATAAATATACCCACGATCACTGCTCTTCTGTTATTGGTAGATTTCATCTGTATTTTTTTTATTTATTACACGAATTGTAAACAAGATTTTTGCATAACGAATGCTGCGTTTGCTTTTTAATCTATACCATTGGCCTGTCAAATTCATGTCCTATTTTGTAGTAACAAAAAATTAATTAATAAAATTGTATTCATAAAAGTTTTTTATCCTTTCATCCTCACTTTCAAATACCTCATCAAAAGTTCCCTGCTTTATAAATTTTCCCTCATACAACATGGCCACTTTATCTCCCGTCATTTTCGCACATGTTAAGTCATGTGTAATAATAATGGAAGTGGTATTGAATTTATGTTTTACCAAATTAATCAGATTATTGATCTCAATACTCGTTATCGGATCCAGCCCTGATGTGGGTTCATCGTACAACATTATTTGTGGCCGCAAAATCAGGGTGCGTGCGATGCCTATTCTTTTTCTTTGCCCTCCCGAAAGTTCTGCCGGCATTTGATGAATAGTTTGTAATAAACCCACATCATCCAGCACTTCTTCAATCTCTTGCGCTATTTCTTTTTTGGATAAATGTTTGGCATTTCTAACCAAAGGAAAAGCCAGGTTCTCTCTTACCGTCATACTATCATAGAGGGCGCTGCTTTGAAAAGAAAATCCTATCTGCAGGCGAAGTTCCTGTAAATCTTTGTGATTTAAATCAATCACTTCCTTGCCTAAAACCTTTACAGAGCCGCTGTCTTGTTTCAATAAGCCGCTTATAATTTTTATGAGTACAGATTTCCCCGATCCGGATCTTCCGAGCACCACTACATTTTCTTTATTGAATACATCTAAGTTGATGCCTTGCAGCACATGATTATTTCCAAATGATTTATACAAATCACGGATACGGATCACCTCTTTGTTGTAGTCGGTATTTTTATTTTCAATTTCCATTTAAACTCTGAAATAGTTGGTCATTTGAACAATAAGTATTTCTTCTACAAAGATCAGGAACATAGAAAGTACCACAGATGCATTCGCTGCTTTTCCTACGCCTTCGGTTCCATTGGAAGCATGAAACCCTTTGTAGCAACCCACTATGCCGATCGTAAATCCATACACAATACTTTTTATTAAGGAAGAAAATATATCGAGGAAAGAAATCTTTTCAAAAGCTGCAGAAAAGAATGCTACCATACTTGTCATTTCAGTTTGATGAACATTAAGGTAAGCGCCCATCATGGCCACGAAACCGGTGTAGCACATCAACAGAGGAATCATAATAGTAGTGGCCAATACACGGCTTACCACTAAAAATTTAAACGGGTTTACGGCAGAAACTTCCATTGCATCTATCTGCTCGGTAACCTTCATGGAACCTAATTCGGCGCCGATATTAGAGCCTACTTTTCCCGCACAGATCAGTGCCGTTACCAAAGGCGCCAATGCCCGGATAATTGCGATGGCCACCAGTGAAGGAATCCACGATGTAGCGCCGAACTCTTCTAGTGAAGGACGAGATTGCTTGGTGAAAACAAGGCCGGTAATAAAGCCGGTTAGCGTAATTAAAAAAAGAGATTTATATCCTACTTCATAGCATTGCTTAATAATTTCTTTAAACTCATAAGGTGGACTAAAAACTTCCTTGAAAAACCGGAGTACAAATTGACCGGCCGAATAAAGGTCAAGGAAGAAACGATCTATTCTTTTTGTTAGCAAATATTTTTCACCTGTTTTGGAGTTCATCATTTTCTCCTGTTACTAATTTTCTTATGAATTTGAATGCGACGCAAAGATGGCACCAAGAAATTAATTTATCGTAAATTACTTCTCACTGCGTTTAAAATATTTTACATCCGGGATTTTTAAAACTTAAAACAATTGTAAAAATGATAGAGGAAGAAACGGTAATTGCCCAAACAAAAAAATGGATAACTGATATTGTGATCGGCTGTAATTTTTGTCCGTTCGCCGCAAAGGAAGTAAAACAGAATACACTTCATTACCAGGTGGAAAGTGGGAAGAGAATTGAAGAAGGAATCAGCGCTTTTTTAAAGGAATGTATTCGCCTTGATGATAATGAAAATATAGAAACCACCTTATTATTATTTCCGCAGTCTTTTCAAAAATTTGATGATTACCTGAATCTTATTTCTCATGCAGAAAATTTATTGAGGAAGAAAAAATATGAAGGAATTTACCAGTTGGCCAGCTTTCATCCCTTGTATTGTTTTTCCGGCGCTTCAATGGACGATGCGGCAAATTTTACCAACCGTTCTCCTTATCCCATGTTGCATATTTTACGTGAAGATAGTGTGGAGCAAGCGTTAGAGAAATATCCTCATCCGGAAAAAATTCCCGAAAACAACATCAGCTTCACCCGTGAAAAAGGGTATGAGTACATGAAAAAATTAAGAGAGGCTTGTTTAAAAAATTGATAAAGCAAGAAAATAAATTTACTTTCAATAAAACTTTCATCATGACACTCATCGGCTTCTTCATCCTTTTATTGATAGCTGCTATTTGTGGGGGTATCGGCCAATCGATTGCCGGATACGACCTTGGCGGATGCCTCGTTTCCATAATCGTAGGATTTATTGGCGCCTACATTGGTATGTGGATTGCCGGTAAAATGGGCTTGCCTCATTTTTTTGAGATTAGTGTTGATGGCAAACCTTTCCCCATCATCTGGGCAGTAATCGGCTCCGCGATATTTACTTTTATAATTGCTTTATTAAGAAGAGCGTTTATTGGAAGAAGGTAAACTTTTTGAAAAAGATATCTTATTCTTCCGTATTATTTTCTGCTTTATCAAAACCAAGAACTACCGAATTAATACAATATCTTATTCCTGTTGGTGGTGGGCCATCTTCAAACACATGGCCCAAATGCGCTTTGCACCTTCCGCATTCCACTTCCGTTCTTTTCATTCCAAAAGAATTATCAGGCAAATAAATAAGGCTGCTTTTGCTGATCGGTTCAAAAAAACTTGGCCAGCCGCAACTGCTGTTGAACTTTCCATCACTTTTAAAAAGTGGATTTCCACAAGCCGCGCAATAATAAGTACCGGCTTCATTATGTTTAAAATATTTCCCTGTTCCCGGCATTTCCGTTCCTTTTTCACGTGCGATGTGATATACTTCTTCGGGTAAAATATCTTTCCATTCTTCGTTGCTTATTTCCACCGGAGTGGCATCAGTTTTAGAAAACACGGGGTTTTCTTTTTTGGGGTTCATAACACTGCATTTAAAAATGAATTTACTTTAATAAAACAGACTTTTATAAAATTACACCATGATGAATTTTAAAAATAGTTAAATAAAACTGAGATTTTTTTAGTGGCAATAAGGATTTTTTAAAATCCATCCGTTATATTTGGCCCTCACAAGGATTTAATAAAAATGTTCAACCTTATTTTATTTGGCCCTCCGGGAAGTGGCAAAGGAACGCAATCAGAAAAACTGATTGCTAAATATAATTTAAAGCATTTATCTACCGGGGATCTTTTGCGAAGTGAAATTGCGCGCAAAAGTTTCTTAGGCATGGAGGCTAAAAAATTTATGGATAAAGGCAACCTGGTGCCCGACGAAGTGGTAATAGGGATGATAAATGATGCGCTGGATAATAATCCTGGCATCGAAGGATTTTTATTTGATGGGTTTCCACGCACCGCTATTCAGGCCGAAGCGCTTGATAAATTACTTTCTGAAAAAGATACCTGTATTGATGTGATGATTGCGCTGGATGTAAGTGAACAGGAATTGATACATCGTTTATTAAAGCGCGGCGAAACCAGTGGTCGCGCGGATGATGACAATGAGCAGGTGATAAAGGCACGTATTGTGGAGTATCATAAAAAAACCGCAGCGGTTGCCGACCATTATAAAAAGGCGCATAAAGTGGTGCTAATAAAAGGGGAAGGATCTGTTGAAGAAATTTTTGGCAGGCTTTCCGATGAAATTGATCTTCTTAAAAAACAAGACAACTGTTTGTAATGTTCATTTAATTCTTTTATATGGCTAACGCAAAAGAAGAATTTTTAAAGAATGATTTTATTCCATTGCTAAAAAAATTAAAGCCTGCGGATGAAGGAAAATGGGGTTTGATGAATGCGCAGCAAATGGTAGAACATTTTACTGATGCAGTAAAAAATGCCAACGGAAAATTAAAATTACCTTCCCTTGTTGGAGGAGAAAAATTAGTGAAGATGCGTGCGTTTTTACTAAGTGAAGAACCTTTTAAAGAGAATACGAAAAATCCATTGATCCCCGAAACGGGCATACAGCTTCGCCAGCCGGATTTACCATCTGCTATTGATAAATTGAAAAAAGAACTGGATTATTTTTTTGAGGTTTATCAAAAAGATCCGGAGTTAACCATCATCAATTCTTTTTTTGGCGAACTGGATTATAAGATGAATGTACAATTACTTTATAAGCATGCCTTACATCATTTGAGGCAATTTGGGTTGGTGTGATTTTTTTTGAATTACACGAATTTGTGGCACGAATTTCACGAATTACTTAATTCGATTTTTGTAGGATTTAGCCTACATCACCTGTGTATTTTTTTTGAGCCATGCAACAATATCATCAAATCTTTTTTCGCCGGTAGAAATGGAAATCATGAAATTGTAAAGAGATTCATCGTCTGCAATAATTTTTATACTCCCATAACGTAATATACTTTCCATCAAAACATAACCTGTTCTTTTATTGCCGTCAATGAATGGGTGATTTATAATAATACTCTCAGCGATTGCTGCAGCCTTGGCAAAAAAATCAGGATATAAGTCTTCACCGCCAAAAGTCTGAAAAGGTCTTGCTAAAGCGGATTCAAGCCCGTCTAAATCTCTGACTCCCGTTGATCCTCCATATTTTTCGATAAGTATTTCATGAATTTCAAGGGATTGTTTAACGGTAATCATTGTGCCAGTTTTTTCAACACTTCACTTCTTTCATCCATTATTTCACTCAGGTACTTTTTTATATCCCACTCTGTTTCTTTGGATGAATTTATTTTTTTTATAAATTCTTTCACTGCATTCAATTGTGCTTCATTCAGATTGTCAATTTTAGAATTGATTTCCTTTTTCATTTCAGTGATACTCATAACATCAAATTTTATTACCAAATTTAAGTAATAATTTCCCCATTTCTCCTTTCTCTTAATTCATGTAAATTCGTGTAACCTGTCGCCGATAGACAGGTTCGTTATAAAAAATTCTTTAAAAATGAAACTTGGAAACTACATAACTGGCCGGTGGATTGAAGGTGATGGCGAAGGGCAGCGATTGTACAATGCTGTGAATGGAGAGGTAATTGCCACAGCCACTACAAAAGGGTTGGACTTCGCTGCTATACTCGATTATGGAAGAAGAAAAGGGAGCCCTGCTTTACGAAAAATGACCTTCCAGGAAAGAGGAAGAATGTTGAAAGCATTGGCGCTTCATTTGTTGGAACATAAAGAAAAATTTTATACGCTTAGTTATAAAACCGGCGCCACCCGCATGGATAGCTGGGTGGATATTGAAGGCGGCATCGGCAATCTTTTTTCCAATGCATCATTAAGAAGAAAACTACCCGATGAAATATTTGCCTTGGATGGAGACAACATCGGGCTAAGCAAAGGCGGCACATTTGCTGCGCAACATATTCTTTTGCCGAAAGAGGGTGTTGCGCTTCACATCAATGCATTCAATTTCCCTGTGTGGGGTATGCTTGAAAAGATTGCAGTGAATTTATTGGCGGGCGTCGCCGCAGTGGTAAAGCCGGCTTCTATTACTTCGTATTTAACAGAAGCCGTAGTAAGAGAAATTATTGCTTCCAAAATTTTACCCGAAGGAGCCTTGCAATTGATTTGCGGAAGCGCAGGAGATATTCTTGATCATGTTACTTCGCAGGATGTGGTCTCGTTTACAGGCTCTGCTTCTACCGGACTATTATTAAAATCCAATCCCAACATTCTACGCGAAAATGTGCCTTTCAATATGGAAGCGGATTCTCTCAATTGCATTGTGCTGGGTGATGATGTGAAACCGGACATGCCTGAATGGGATATTTTTATAAAAGAAGTAAGAAAAGAAATGACTTCAAAAGCAGGGCAGAAGTGTACTGCCATCCGGAGAATTTTTGTAAAAGAAAATAAAATGGAAGACGTGTGGAAGTCTATCAGTAAGGCATTGGCGCAAACAACCATCGGCAACCCGGAAAATGAAAAAGTACGAATGGGTTCGCTTGCCGGTCAAACGCAAAGAGTGGAAGTAATGAGACAGGTGCAGAAATTATTGGCTTCTTCTCAAATATTGTATGGAAGTTTAGATAGTGTTGAATTGATAGATGCCGATAATAAAAAAGGCGCGTTTATAAGCCCGCTTCTTTTAAAAAATGAGAATCCATTTTCAAGCGATGAGGCACATAATGTAGAAGCGTTCGGACCGGTAAGCACTATTATGCCTTTTACAAATATTGATGAAGCCATTGCCCTCGCTAAATTAGGAAAGGGGAGTTTATGCAGTACCGTTGTTACTGCCAATGAAAAATTTGCAAAAGAATTTGTACTCAGTTCGGGCACTTATCATGGAAGAATTTTAGTGCTCAACAGGGATTGTGCCAAAGAAAGCACCGGACATGGTTCGCCGTTGCCAATGCTTACTCATGGCGGGCCCGGGCGCGCAGGTGGCGGGGAAGAGATGGGTGGTTTGCGCGGTTTAAAACATTATATGCAACGTGTGGCGGTGCAGGGATCTCCCACCATGCTTACGACAATTACGAATGTATACCAACCGGGAGCAAAGGGAAAAACAGATTCCATTCATCCGTTTAAAAAATATTTTGAGGAACTGGAAATCGGTGATCAGTTAATCACTGAAAAAAGAAAAATTACTTCTGAGGATATTGACAAATTTGCTGACCTGAGTGGTGACCATTTTTACGCACACATAAAAACTACTGACTTTTCCGATACCATGTTTGATGAGCAAGTGGCACATGGATATTTTATTATAAGCGCGGCTGCCGGCTTGTTTGTAGATAGTTATGAAAAAAATCCTGTTTTGCTTAATTATGGCATTGATGAATTACGTTTTACCAAACCTGTTTATCCCGGTGCAGAAATTTATATCCGTTTTACCTGTAAAGAAAAAATTTCACAGGAATTAAAGGACCGCAATCCTGATGTGCCTTTTGTGAAAGGAAGTGATATACCGAGGGGAATTGTAAAGTGGTATGTAGAAATTTTAGATGAAACAGAAGAGCCTCTGATTGGTGTGGCCACCATATTAACGATGATTAGGAAGAAAGATTAAATTTA
>DATCWN010000369.1:0-2128 GCA_036566285.1 Hanamia sp. | reverse complement strand
GAACCACCGACCTACTGTCGAATTATCTTACTCAGAAACTTTGAATTTCATCACTGTAAGTTTTGCAATCGCTCTAACCAACTGAGCTACATCCCCGTTATTGTGTTGAAGTATGGCAGGATTTTTACCTGCACGTTCGCTGTTTACTTGATGTTGGGTTAACATTGATACTTTAGAATGAAACATAAAGTTTTGCAGACTTCGTTCCTTGGTTCCCCTCACTTTCATCTTGAACTTTTTACTCGCCTTGTACCTCGGTTTTCAATAGCGTCTCCGATTTTACGGTTCCCAAAGGTTTTCCGCCACATACTTTCAACACAATTATTTAAAAGAACTTTTCTTGTGGTTTGCTAAAGCCATTTTAGTTTATGATGCTTGTAAGCGATCAATTTCAGCAGCTATTAAAGCACCCGCAATGATTAATCTTTCCTTACGTCCTTTTTTGGATATTTTATTAAAAATATCTTCTCTCCAATATTTAGGGAAAAGGCTTCTATCTCCAGTAATTACAGATAAAGCGAAACGCTCTAATTCATTGTCACTATTATAGGTTACATCATCTTCAATTGATTTGTGATGCTTTTCAATTTGCTCTTTCCTTTCAATTGAGATTAATTCGATACCCGATTTCATGATTTTTGCTTTAGGTTAAAAAACAAATGTAACACAATGTTTACACAATAAACAAATTATTTTTCAATCACTACTGTAAATAGAAAAATAAAAACACCAATCAAAACCTTTAAAAAGAAAAACAAAAAAGTAAATAAAAAAACATACATCCCCTCCCTCTATCCTTTTTTAACCAAATCGCCGGAAGCGAAAATTTTGGCCGCCCACAGCGGAGGCACGGAGCGTATGACGCTGACGGGTCAACTTCCAAACCGAAACCGATCCCGTTTTTACCTAAACGATTTTTCTTGTAACTTTTTAAGAATCCTTTTTTTATTGGTGCTGCCTGTGGCCTGTGATCTATTGCATTTGTTTTTACTTAATGGTTTTGTTTTTACTTGCATGATGTATGCTTTTGATTGGGCTTTGCTGCCTTTGTTTTTATAGGGATGAAAGGGAAAGTTTTATTTCTCAAACCTTATACTCTATTGCATTGTAGATATATTGCTTTATTTATTTGCTTTGCCTTTTATCCTTTGGCTTTTCCAATTATCCAGGACTTTTACCGTTCATCTGGGTTATATTACCGTTCAGCTATTATTGGGTATAGTACTAATGTTTTAATAGTAGGTTTGAAGTGTTATTGGATAAAGGTTTTGATATGAAAAAAGGTGATTTTTCATGTGAGAGAAGTGGATTTTAACCGTTTATCATTGCTTTGTTTCAGGGTCTATTTCTGATCGTTTTAGGCTTAAATAAGACTGTATATGGTTGTGTTTTATGACTAAAATACTAACGTTGACTAAAAAAATAGCTATAATAAAGGTTAATTTTGACTAACTTTTACTAAAATAAGTCACCATTATTAACTAAATTTGACTAACAAAAATTAAATATTATGGATGCAATTAAAGAATTAGAAAAAGACCTTCTTAGTGGTTTTTCTAAAAGAGATTTGGAAACTTTAATCGGATTACCCCAAAACTCCTTGTCAAATGTTTTAAGTGGGAAGAAAAAACTTTCTAAAAAATCGGTAGCTAAAATAGAAAAATGGAGTTCATCTGAAAAGCCAGACCCATTTTTTCTGCCAGGTAAAAAAGGGGATACCGAAAAGAGTATTAAGGATTTTACAAAACCATCAAATGTTATCAAACCATTCGATCAGCCAAAAACAAATTACGCTATAACTACGTACGTTCCTGGGAAAGAAATGCCATCTGGATTGTCGAAAATAGAAAGATTCAAATGGTTAAAAGATAATTCATAAAAAATAAATGACATGAAACAAAAGGTAATTGAAGGTTTAAAAAAGAAAATACTGCTTGTAGATGAACAAGAAGATTCCGGCTTTATAGAATCAATTAAAAAAGATTTCAGTTTAACGTACATTGGGAAATTAACTGATATTAAAGAAGAGAAGTTTGGAGAGTTTGTTGACCACCCAAATTCACTTACTTATCACACCGCCAAAGAATCTTTCTTCTCAAAGTTGCAGGTAGAGGGAATTTATTTTGAG
>DATCWN010000264.1:0-10728 GCA_036566285.1 Hanamia sp. | reverse complement strand
AGAAGATGCACATCAAAAGTTTGAGGGTGTACGCTACTGCTTACAACATTTATACATTTACAAACTATTCAGGATTTGATCCGGAAATAAATACCAGGAGGTCTTCCCCCTTTACACCAGGGGTAGATCATAGCGGTTTTCCACGTAGTTTCTCCGCTATCGGAGGTTTGAACATCATCTTTTAAAATCATTTACAATGAGAAATATCATTTTTAAAGTTATATACTTATTTACGCTTTCCACTTTACTGTTTTCATGTAAGAAATTGATCAATCTGGATGCTCCGGCGGTTTCAGACTATTCCTCTGAAAACCTCTTCAATACGGTTGATCAGGCAAAACTTACAACGTATGGTATTTATTTTACGTTCACCAATGATATCTATACCAGGACGGTAAACTCGTCGTTCGATTCTGATACCGACGAAATGCAAATTCAAGGCAGTGCTGATCAAACTGCACGTAGGCTTATTGCCCGCTATAACCTGTTACCCGACAATACCGGTAACGAAACTAAAAAAGTGTTTGACCGTTTATATCAGGGGATTGAAAGAGCAAACATTTGCATCGACAGAATCCCTAAAATGGAACTATACAACAATGGTAGTGAGTCCCAAAAGAAAGAGCTTAGGAGACTAGTGGGCGAGGCGTTAATGCTCAGGGCATATTTCTATTTCGACCTTGTGAAAATTTGGGGAGATGTACCTTTCAAAGTAACACCTTCGGTTGCAGGCGAGAATTTCTACGTTGACAGAACCAGCCGCGATACTATCTACGATCACATTATAGCAGATATGAAGACTGCCATCGATTTTCTGCCCTGGCGTAAAGAGGTGGAACCACAAGCAAGATGGACCAAAGGAGCTGCTAAAGGCATGCTGGCAAGGATAGCATTGCATGCAGCCGGTCACTCACTTCGCTGGGATTTGCAAACCAAAGGCAACCTGGGAATGCGTACCCGTTCTGATCAGGCAAAGATTGAGGAGTATTATCAACTTGTAAAAGACCAGACAAGTGATATTATAAAGGATCCGGGTAAAAACCACCAACTTAATCCTGATTTCAAAAATGTGTGGATGACGTTGTGTGGGCAAAAATTTGATATTGCATATGGGGAAAGTATGTTTGAAATTGGATTGTGGAATCCTACCGGTGTGCAGGCCTCGAACGGATATATCGGTAGCAAAATAGGAGTGCCTGTCAACTCTGCTGTTGCGGCACAGTTTGGCAAAGGTGGCTCTGAAGTTAGGGTGTTGTCAACCTATACTTTATCCTTTAATGAAAAAGACTTGCGTAAAAATGTTACCGTTGCTGATTTTAATATTGATGCGAATGGCAGACGAGTTATGACCAGTAAAATTTATGAATATAATCCAGGCAAATGGAGAACATGGTGGGCCACTTCCAAAAGCACTTCAGATTTTACCGGTATCAACCACATTTTGTTGCGTTACAGTGATGTGCTGCTAATGTTTGCAGAAGCTGAAAATTTTCTTAATAAAGGAGCTTCAGATTTTGCAGTTGACGCATTAAGACAAGTAAGGAGAAGAGCTTTTAAAGGAAATGAGGCAATTATCGATGCCGAAACTTATCCAAGAGAATTTAAAGACTTCCTTGATGTGTTAATAAAAGAGCGCTCCTGGGAATTAGGTACGGAAGGATTGCGTAAATGGGATCTCAACAGATGGAATAAGTTAGCTGAAGTAATTGCAAAAACCAAAACAGCTTTAACCCAGCTTGCTACTGATGCCACTGTTCCGCTTTACGTTTACTCTCTTCCGGCGGCTGATGCAGAAACAGAAAATGTAAAAGTGTTTGCTAATACATCTACTCCTCCTTCAAATGCTATTGGGTATACGCGGTACGATTATCGAAACACATTGTCTGCCAACGTGATTTTCTTTGCCCAGGGATTTAAAGCAAACCGGAACGAATTGTTTCCCATCAATGCTTCGTCTATTGGCGAAAATCCAAATCTATCACAGCATCCGGCCTTTTGATCAGAATCGGTGGGAGGTGGCTTTAAATCTGGTTGGTTGTTTGTTTTACATCGGCGGACTTTTTTTTGAGAAAAGAAAAAGGAATAAACCTTAAATATAGGAAAATGATGAAGCGTTTTATTGCTTGTTTATTTTTAGTAGTCTTTGGTTTTAATAATCCCATGGTGCAGGCTCAATCTTCTATTGCTATAAAGACGGCGCCCTCTTTTCCGCCTGCTGTAGCAACTGAGATCAAACTAAAGGATCATCCGCGTTTATTTTTTTCGAAAGATGAAGAAGCAGCGCTATTTGAAAAGGCAAAGGGTAACCCACTACTGTTCCGAATAATAGGAGTTCTTAAGCTAGAGGCAGAAAAAGACCTGCAGTTGAAGCCGCAACAGTATCTGCCGAATGTACAATTATTGGCAATCAGCAGAGAACAAATAAGGCGGGTGTTGACGTTGGCGATGGCTTACCGGATTTTTAAAGACGATAAGTACGCAAAGAAAGCAGAGGAGGAATTGATCAACGTATCGAATTTCCCATCGTGGAATCCTAAACACTTTTTGGACGTTGCTGAAATGACAACAGCAGTAGCAATTGGCTACGACTGGTGTTATGATTACCTGTCTGAAGCATCGAGAAAATTGATAGAGACTGCCATTCGCGAAAAAGGTTTTGGCCCGGCATGGCCATTATATCAGAAGACAGAAAAGACACCGTTTAACCGGGAGAACAATTGGAACATGGTATGTAATTCCGGTTTGCTTAATGGAGCAATAGCCATCGGTGATAAATATCCTGATGAGTTGAATCGAATTCTTGGTTTCGCAGTACAGAACACCCCCAAATTACTTGAATCGTTTGCACCCGAAGGGGTGTTTAACGAAGGCCCCGGATATTGGGGTTACAATGGCATGTATATGTCTCTTTTCTTCGACAACCTGCAACGCAATATTCAAAACGAATATGGTTTAACGCGCTATGCAGGTCTGGATAACACAGCAAATTTTTATAGCAGCCTTGTTGGCCCAACTAACAGGAATTTCAGCTTTGCCGATGCTTCAGAAGGCGTAGACAAAAGTGGCACCTTCTTTTTGCTGAGCAAACTTTATAACCAGCCAGAGGTAGCCGGGTTTTATCGTAGCCAGATAGACCTGGCATTGAATGAATATGAAGCTCAAGGAAGCTATAATTTTCCAAGGTTTTTCTTCTTGTCTGTGCCATGGTTTGATGAAGCAAGCTCATATGCAACTGCAAAGGAAAAAAAGCTTGCTGTTTTTAGAGGTGTAACTGATTTTCTAATATTTAATGCTGGTAAAGACAGCGATAAAAACAGGTTGTGGCTTGCCGCTAAAACAGGATTGCCTACATGGTCACATAATCAGTTAGATGTAGGGTCGTTTGTATTGGACTGTGATGGTGAGCGCTGGGGAATTGACCTTGGAGCTGATACCTATAGTTTACCAAGCTTTTGGGATTATAAGCCTGGCGGCATACGCTGGAATTATTTCAGGAATACCAATCTTGCTCACAATACTATTTCTATTGATGACAAGATCGCTAATGCTGCCGGACAGGGGGAGCTTATACGCTCCAATACCATCAGTACCACGCCTTTTGGCATTTTTGATATGAGTGCCGGATATTCTGATGAAGCGGGCAGCGTATTACGCGGTTTCAAATTACTTTCTTCTGATGCGATTTTAGTAAGGGATGAGATTAGGCTCAAACCGGGGTCTAAAAAAGTTGCCTGGCGTTTTATTACCGATGCGGAAGTGAACATTAGCGGAAATACTGCTACGCTTACAAAAAATAATAAAAAGTTTTTTATACAGTGTTTATTGGGAAGTGGTTTTACGATGAAATCCTTTCCGGCGCAAACGAACACCGAAGGAGAGAAGCCGATTAGTGGAGTAACCATTATTGAGATTACGGTAAAGTCCAAAGAAAGGTTGGTTTATATACCCGTTGTAATGGGTAGGCAAATACCAAAACTTCAGGACACTGCTACTGCCCAATTATCTATTGAAAAGTGGAAATGATAATAGATTAAAAGTTTATGATGAAGAAAAGGTGCTATATGAAAGTTTGTATTATTTTGATGCTAAATTTCTTTGGCTTTGTGTCGTTTGCGCAAATAACAGGTGCAGCTAATGCAGTAGAGCATACGCTGCAACCACATCCCCGTTTGTTCTTTTCGAAAGCTGAAGAATATGTAATTCTTGACAGAGCAAAGAAGGATGCCTTGCTGTCTAAGCTTTTGGCGTTGCTTAAAAAGGAAGCTGATAATGACTTGAGTGCTGCTCCACAAATTTATAAACCCAATGTGCAGCTTTTAGCGGTTAGCAGGGAACAGGTGAGACGGCTGATTACATTATCGATGGCTTACAGGCTATTTAAAGATAATAAGTATGCAAAGAAAGCAGAGGAGGAAATGATCAATGTATCGAACTTCCCCTCGTGGAATCCCGCACATTTTCTGGACGTTGCCGAAATGACCACTGCGGTTGCCATAGGATACGACTGGTGTTACGACTACCTGCCCGAAATTTCGAGAACAATAATTGAAAAAGCGATAAGAGAAAAAGGCTTTGGGCCTGCATGGCCCATATACGAAAAAACAGAAAAAACTCCTTTTAACCGAGAGAACAACTGGAACATGGTTTGTAACTCGGGTATGCTTACCGGAGCCATTGTTATTGGTGACAAGTACCCCACTGAACTAAACCGTATTCTTGGGTATGCTGTTAAAAACATTCCCGCCCTTCTTGAGTCATTTGCACCCGAAGGCGTATTTAACGAAGGCCCTGGATATTGGGGTTACAATGGCATGTACATGTCGCTTTTCTTCGACATCCTGCAACGTAACATTGGCAACGATTTTGGTTTGCCTGCTTTTAAAGGGTTAAGCAATACGGCACATTTTTATGCCAGCCTCATTGGCCCTTCGGGCAAATCGTATAACTATGGCGATGCTGCTTCACACGAAAATATTGACTATAGCGGCACCTTGTTTTATTTAAGTAAGTTGTACAATCAACCTGAAATTGCAGGCTTTTACCGCAATCTTATTACCACTGCGATTGATGATTATAATACCAAGAACATCAATGAATTTACACGCTTCTTCTTCTTATCTATTCCATGGTATAACCCTGCGAAGGTTTCTGGGAAGCTAAAGCAGGACAGGCTTGCTGTTTTTAATGGTGTAACTGATTTTCTAATATTCAATGGCACGAAAATTACTGATAAAAACAGGTTGTGGCTTGCTGCCAAAACAGGAAAACCCAGTTGGTCTCATAACCAGCTGGATGTGGGCTCATTTGTAGTAGATTGTGATGGTGAACGTTGGGGCATTGATCTTGGACCTGATAATTATAGCTTACCTAATTTTTGGGACTATAAGCCTGGTGGTATTCGCTGGAATTATTTTCGCAACAACAATCTCTCTCATAACACGATTTCTATTGATGAAAAGACTGCAATTTCAGATGGACAGGGTGAGCTTGTCAGGTATAATAAAAGCCAGGCAAAGCCATTTGGTATTTTTGATTTAAGCCCTGCTTATCCGGAACAGGTAAGTATTGCCTTACGCGGGTTTAAACTTCTTTCTTCTGATGCTGTATTGATTAGGGATGAGGTAACGTTGGCTCCAGACGCAAAAAAGATATCATGGCGTTTTTTGACCAAAGCTGATGTTAAAATCAACGGTAACATAGTAACGCTTACGCAGAATAAAAAAACTTTTTATCTAAAATGTCTGGTAGATGAAGGCTTTACATTAAATGTCTTTCCAGCCAGGGCCACTAATCCTGGTGAAATACCTATTGAAGGAGTTAGCATTATTGAAATCTCCTTGAAGCCATCTGTGAGAAATGTAACGATACCAGTAGTATTGGGTAAGGTGTTACCGAATCAAAAAGTGTACACAAAGGAAAATATCCCTTTAAATAAGTGGTGATGTTTTAGAATTATTAACCCTCAAAACAGTGGTGTGAAAACAATAAAATTTCTAGGTTGGTTCCTGATAAAAAAATATAATAAAACATAATATGGACACTTCAATTATAGCAAATGAATATGAACAGACGAGCTGCCGTTAAAAATTTTCTGATGCTCTCTGCAGGAGTTGTTTTTATTCCTTCCTGTTTCCAGGAGCAAGGAAGGCCATCTATTGTGTTAATGAATATTAACATCAGTAGCGATGACGAAGATCTTATGGCAGAGGTTTGTGAAACTTTTATACCTGCGACAGATACGCCCGGGGCAAAAGAGATCGGCGCACATCTTTTTGTTTTAAAGATGCTGGACGATTGTACACCTAATGATGATCAGAAAAAGGTGATGGAAGGTCTTAAAGGATTGGATAAGCTGGCAAAGAAGGAGATTAATAAAAAGTTTAACTCCTGTACGCCCAAAGAACGTACTGATCTGTTTACTCTTATAGAAAGTAAAAAAGGAGTGCCCGATGAAGTGGTTCAATTTTATACATCGGTTAAGAAGTTGACCATACAGGCTTTTACTACCTCTAAGTACTTTCTTACAAACGTGCATATATACGAAATGGTGCCAGCAAGGTTTCATGGCTGTGTGCCAGCAAAAAATTCTAATACACTTTAAATCTATAGAACGCCCAATGGGAGACAGCAGTACATCAATAAAGGACAGGACCTTCGATGCAATTGTCATTGGATCGGGCATGAGTGGTGGTTGGTCTGCAAAGGAGTTGTCTGAAAAGGGCCTGAAGACTTTAGTGCTCGAAAGAGGAAGAGATGTAAAGCATATTATAGATTACCCAACCGCTCATAAATACCCCTGGGAATTTGAGCATCGGTTGCAAATGCCACTGGCAATTAAGGAAGCTAATCCTGTGGTAAGCAAACATTATGCTTTTAAAGAAGATGCCGCACACTTCATGGTAAAAGATGCCGAGCATCCTTACATACAGGAAAAACCTTTTGATTGGATAAGGGCCTACCAGGTGGGAGGAAAATCTTTATTATGGGCAAGGGCAACACAACGCTGGAGCGATTTTGATTTTGAAGGGCCCGCAAGAGATGGTTATGCTGTAGACTGGCCTATCCGCTATAAAGATATTGCACCCTGGTACAGTCATGTAGAAAAGTTTGTAGGCATTTCAGGAAACAAAGATGGCTTGCCTGAGCTCCCTGACGGGGAATTTTTGCCTGCTATGGAATTGAACTGCGTTGAAAGTTATTTCAGGGATGTAGTAAAAAAGCATTATAAAGATCGTCATGTTATTTATGGCCGTTGCGCTCATATTACCGAAGCCCGGCCTATACATTTGGAACAAGGCCGCGGCAAATGTCAAAACAGAACAATGTGCCAGCGCGGTTGTCCCTTTGGCGGTTATTATAGTAGTAATTCTTCAACTATACCCTGGGCGCTAAAGACCGGCAATATGACCCTGCGCCCGTTTTCTGTAGCACATTCTATTTTATACGACGAAGATAAAGGAAAGGCGATAGGGGTACGGATAATAGATACCAACACGAAAGAAGTGATTGAATATTTCGCCAAGGTGATATTTTTAAATGCTGGTGCTCTAAATTCAAATCTTGTACTGCTGAATTCAAAATCAAACAGGTTCCAGGAAGGCTTTGGTAATGAGTATGGATTACTTGGAAAATTTGTTGCTTTTCACAATTACCGGGCTAACGTCTTGGGGGAGTATAATGGGTTTAAAGATTCTACCACTGATGGTCGCAAACCGGCTACTTCATATATTCCACGATTCAGAAACCTCCTGAAACAAGAAAGGGATTTTATTCGGGGGTATGCGGTCGCCTTCTCTGCAAACAGGTCTTTCGTTCAGAAAGAAGATGGCTTTGGCGAACAGCTAAAACAAGGCCTGATGGCCAAAGATCTGGGCCCCTGGATGATCAAATCACAGATGATGGGAGAAACCATTCCTAAAGAAACAAATTATGTGCGTCTAAGCGATCATTTAAAAGACGATTGGGGGATACCTCAATTACACATATCAGTTTCTTACGACGACAATGATGATAAGATGGTGAAGGATTTTCACGAGACATTTTCAGAAATGTTTACCAAAGCTGGTTTTACAAACATAAAAACCATTGATACACACAGGGCTCCGGGCCTTGAAAATCATGAGATGGGTGGCATTAGAATGGGCAATGATCCTAAAACGTCGATGCTCAATAAATGGAATCAAATGCATGCTTGTAAAAATGTAATGGTGAGCGACTCTGGGTGTATGACATCAACCTCTACACAAAATCCCTCACTTACCTACATGGCCCTGGCAGCTCGGGCTGCTAATCATGCAGTGGAAGAGTTGAAAAAAGGCAATCTTTAATAATCAAAAGGATAACTATTTAAAACAATAAAAGAGCCCAGACTAATCAATAATTATCAATGAACGAATCATCAACAAAAATAAAAAGTTATAAACTGTATAAAGCAACAGCTAAACTAAAGCAACCTATCTCTGATGCTACTCATACACTGCACGAAATATCGTTTTTAGTATTGCGTTTACGGCTCGAGAATGGAGTGATAGGCGAGTCGTACCTGCTGTCTTTTCAATATTCGCCACAGGCTATTCGTGGTGCTATTAAAGATATTCTTCCTTCGGTAATAGGCTATGAAGCAAGTGAAACAGGTAAGGTCAACAAGCTCATCAACGAGCAGTCGGAGTACTTTGGCAACCAGGGTGTGAACCGCTGGGCCGAAGCTGCAATCAATATAGCTATGTGGGATGCGTGGGCAAAAACGCTGGGGCAACCCGTATGGAAATTGTTTGGAACACATAAAGATAAATGCGCTATCTACGGCAGTGGCGGATGGATATCTTACACCATTGATGAACTTATAAATGAAGTGACCGGCTATGCCGAAAGAGGATTTGAAGCGGTAAAAATTAAGGTGGGTTCACCCAACGTAAAAACAGACATTGAAAGATTAAAACAGGTCCGCAATGCAGTTGGTAACAACATCAATATTATGATGGATGCTAACCAGGGTATGAAGCTTCCCGCTGCTATTCAGTTAGCGCATGCCGCACGTGAGTTAAACATCTATTGGTTTGAAGAACCATTGAACCGCTACGATTTTGACGGTTACCAATCGTTAAAAGATCAAACAGGTATTTCGCTTGCCATGGGCGAACGGGAGTATGACACGCAGGCATTGCTTCAGTTGGTTCAGCGAAAAGCTATTGATATCTGGCAACCAGACCTTTTAAGAATCGGAGGCGTGGAAGCATGGCGGGCAAGCGCTGCATTGGCAGATAGTTATCACGTTCCTGTTTTGCCGCATTATTACAAAGATTATGATGTGCCTTTGGTATGTACAATTCCAAATGGCGCCGGCGTAGAATCATTTGATTGGATAGACCCTTTGATTGATAACCCTATGGTAGTGAAAGATGGTTATGCAAGCCCACACAACCTGCCGGGCTGGGGCTTCAGTTTTTTAGATGAATTTTTAGAAGAGATCAAATAAAATAATAGTGTACATGGGAGTAGAAGTTTTTTCGTTAGCAGGAAAGGTGGCGCTTATAACCGGTGGTGGTGTAGGAATAGGCTTTGGTATAAGCAAAGCAATGACAGAAGCTGGTGCAAGGGTGGTTGTTACAGGAAGAAGGGAAGATGTATTGAAAGAAGCAGTAAAAAAGCTGGGTTCGAGTGCAACTTATCTGGTGCACGATATTACGCATAAAGAGCAGAATGCAGGGTTGGCGGCAACTATAGAACAAACAATAGGGCCAATAGATATTCTTGTAAACAACGCTGGCATTCATTTAAAGAAAGAAGCGCAGCAAACTACTGACGATGACTTTGAAAGAATATTGCAAACAAACCTTTTGAGTGTTTTTGCACTAACACGTGCGTGTGCAAATGGCATGATACAACGGCGGTCGGGCAGTATACTTTTTATAGGGTCGATGGCGGGCAATTTTGGTATTGATAGAGTGGTTGCCTATGGTACATCAAAAGCTGCTTTAACCGGCCTCATGAATAACCTTGTTACAGAATATTCTAAACATAATGTTCGTGTAAATACCATAGCGCCGGGATGGATAGAGTCGGATATGTTTTTGAACGCGATCAATAATGATCCGGAACGAAAACAAAAGATAACCAACCGCATTGCAATGGATTTTTTTGGCCAGCCGGAAGATATTGGAAATGCTGCCGTGTTCCTTGCTTCTGAAGCGGCAAGGTATGTAACAGGGGTAGTGTTATCGGTGGATGGCGGAGCAACAGTGAATTTTTAAAGTGTGTTATGAAAATGAGTGAACGATTATTAAGAAAGTGTAATACAAAAGAGATGAAATTAAAAACGACCGGACTTTATACAGTGGTTTGTCTGTTAATATTCCTTTGGAGTGGTAAGCCTGCTGATGCGCAGTTACAAACCGCAGCAAGAACAACGATCCCTTTCAATGATCAATGGCAGTTTAAAAAAGCGGATTATACTAAATCATTAAAGCTTATATATGACACATGGCAGCAAGTGCGTATACCGCATACATGGAATGCAGTAGATATGCAAACCTCCGCCGATTTTTACCAGGGTGATGCATTTTATAAGAAGGTATTTACGCCTTCAGCGGCATGGAAAGACAATCGCATATTCATCAGGTTTGAAGGTGTGAGTTCAGTTGCCAATATCTATTTGAATGACGAGTGGGTAGGCGAACATAAAGGTGCTTACAGCGCGTTTAGTTTTGAATTAACACATTTCCTGAAGCT
>DATCWN010000111.1:0-28190 GCA_036566285.1 Hanamia sp. | reverse complement strand
CCTGGGTGGAAACATTTATGCTCTTAAAGCCTTGCCCTTCCTGTGGAGGAAAACGTTTAAAAAAAGAAAGCCTGTGGTTTAAAGTAGATGGGAAAGATATAAGGGAATTAAGCGACCTTGATCTTGATAAATTATTATTGTGGTTTACGGGGTTAGAAGATCGCCTTAGTAACCGGCAAAATCTTATTGCCAGGGATATTCTAAAAGAAATCAGGGAGCGGATTCAGTTTTTATTAGACGTGGGCTTATCTTATCTTAACCTCAGCCGGCCATCTAAAAGCCTTAGTGGTGGCGAGTCGCAGCGCATAAGACTTGCTACGCAAATTGGCTCTCAATTACAGGGTATCACTTATATTCTGGATGAGCCAAGTATCGGCCTTCATCAACGGGATAATCATCAGTTGATAAAAGCTTTAAAAAATTTAAGAGATATTGGCAACAGTGTTTTGGTGGTAGAGCATGATAAAGATATTATGCTGGCAGCTGATTATTTGATAGATATTGGTCCTGAGGCAGGCAAGCATGGAGGCAAGGTGGTTGCTTGCGGCATTCCAAAAGATATTTTGAAACTTGACACCGTAACCGCCTCTTATTTAAATGGAAAAATTGAAATAAAAGTTCCCAAAGAAAGACGGGAGGGCAATGGCAATATGTTGATATTGAAAGGAGCTTCAGGAAATAATTTAAAGGATGTAAATGCCACGTTTCCTTTAGGGAAATTTATTTGTATCACGGGTGTCAGCGGCAGCGGAAAGTCAACATTGATCAACGAAACCTTGTATCCACTTTTAAGTATTCATGCCTATAAAAGTAAGATGACGCCCCTGCCTTATAAAAAAATAGAGGGGCTTGAATACATTGATAAAGTAGTTGAGATAGATCAATCGCCCATTGGCCGAACCCCCCGAAGTAATCCGGCAACCTATTGCGGATTTTTTACCGAGATCCGGACTTTGTTTGCTGCAATTCCTGAGGCGAAAATCCGGGGCTATAAACCGGGCAGGTTTTCATTTAATGTAAAAAGCGGAAGGTGTGATGTATGCCAGGGCGGCGGCATGAGGGTAATAGAAATGAATTTTCTTCCGGATGTGTATGTGAAATGTGAGAAATGCAATGGGAAAAGATACAACAGAGAAACCCTTGAAATAAGATACAAAGGAAAATCTATCAGCGACGTTCTTGAAATGACAGTGGATGAAGCGGTAGAATTTTTTAAAAATGTTCCCTATCTCTATCGTAAAATAAAAGTATTGCAGGATGTGGGGCTTGGATATATCACGCTGGGGCAAAGCGCGGTTACCTTGAGTGGGGGAGAAGCGCAAAGAGTGAAATTATCAACTGAATTAAGTAAAAGAGATACCGGGAAAACTTTTTACATTCTTGATGAACCCACCACGGGCCTGCATTTCCAGGATATACAACATCTTATAGACGTTTTAAATAAACTGGTTGACAGGGGCAATACGGTGTTGGTAATTGAACACAATATGGACATTATCAAAATCGCGGATTACATAATTGACCTCGGGCCAGAAGGTGGCGATGGCGGCGGAAAGATATTGTTTGAAGGAACGCCGGAAGATCTTGCGGAAAATAAAAAAAGTTTTACCGCTAAATTTTTAAAAGAAGAATTGAAAGAAATTAAAAAGGCAAAGCATAGTAACAAAATTAAAACTTTGTGATTTCAGGGGTATTACATCGCACAAGATTGTGCAGCGTTTTTCTGACTTAACTTTTATTATATACTTTGCCGGTATCAGAGGCAAAAGTCTTTTATTTTAAAGAACTCAATTCTTAAAATCTTGCAGGACAGCGCATACGGCTGACCACGTTTCTATTGTACCTGTTTTCATACACGCTGCCTAATCTTACCGAGCATTTTAGAAAAATATTAAAATACGAATCGTTTTGATTTGGATTTCCTCTTTGAACTCCAGGTGCATTTCTTGTAACGGCCGGAGTTACTATTCCGAATATCTTATCAGAAATTTGTCTTGCAATTATGGCGTCCTGTTGTGGTAAATATTTATCGAATAAATTAGGATCAATATAATCGGTGCTTACGTCATCAATATAATCGGTAAAAGATTTTCTCAGTAATAGTTCTAAACCTACATTCACTCTTTCAGAAATATAATATTTAAGCCCGACACCCATTGGTATATTTATCTGGGTTAAAGAATATTCTTTCCTTTCAGGATATTCAGGAAATCCTTGCCCTTCGGTATGCAAAGGTTTCAGATAATACCATGTTTTATTACCATTGGCATCGGTCAATGAACCTTGCGGATTAAATTTAAAGACACCGACTCCCAAAACACCATAAGGCCTTAATCTTGGCTTATAATCCTCATCGTTTTTATGAAGCAGCATAAAAGGATATAATTCAGCCGCAATATAAGCCTCAGTTAAATTGGTTCTGAAATCGAGATTCCTTTGTTTTCTCCACAATTCATCTACTCCTTTGGTGTCTATTATTTCATCATTCCCTTCCATAGGGCCTGATTCTAAAACACCTCTTATTCCCAGCCACTCATTAGGGTAAACGGCTATAAAAGCGCCTTTCATAATGTTGGTCAAAGGGAAATTTATATCTTTTACAAATCGTTTTCCTTTGCCCTGGTTGCCACCCAAATCTCCCAAAAGAAAGGAAGGTCCTATGTTGATTCCAACTTCAATCTTAGTTTTCTCATTTCCAAAAATTAATGATTGCGAATAGCTTTTTAAAGAAAATAAACAGCCTGACAATATAAATATGAAGCACGTAAGCCACCTGGTGTGTAAACGTTTTTTCATAATACAATCAGATTTTTATTTTGCAAAGGATAATGGATTTATGTTTATCTCATAATTTTTTGAGATTACCCATAAATAACGGCTTATGAAAAACTTTATTGTAAGAGTAGGAGAATTAAACCGCTTTTTCCATGGTAACATGTTCGATTCCATCTTCAAGATAAACACCGCCTTTTTGTACGAAAGAAAAAGATTCATAAAAGCTTTTGAGATAAAGCTGGGCGCCAATGGTAATAGTTACTTTTCCAAACAGAAAGTATATTTTTTCAATGGAATTTTTAATGAGCTGCCTGCCCAGATTTTGCCTGCGCACAGAAGGAGAGGTTACTACACGGCCGATTGATGCAGCATTTTCGTAAGAAATACCTTTGGGAAGTAAACGGGTACAAGCTACTAATTTTTCATTTTTCCATGCAGTAAGATGATAGGCATACACATCTTTTCCATCACAATCCTGGTAGGGGCAATGTTGTTCCACAACAAAAACTTCATTTCTTAATTGAAGTATTTTATACAGTTCTATGTTGGTAAGTTCAGAAAAAGTTTGGCATTTCCAGGTAATTTCCAAATGCGGTTTTTTTATTTTTTATAAATTTCTTTTACTGTTATTCAGTATCATAACGCTCAACGCTTTCGATGCCCGGCAGTGCTTTTAAATTATTTACCAGGTCTTCCAGTTCATCTTTATCGTGCACATACACTTTTACATTTCCTTCAAACAAACCTTCTTTTGCTTCAATAGTAAGTGCGTTAATATTTATTTTTAAAATGCCGCTTATCAGGTTAGTGATTTTATTGATAACGCCCACATCATCTAAACCAATAATTTTGATGCCGGTTAAAAAAGAAATTTCTTTATTCTTAACCCATTTTGTTTTTACAACCCGATGTCCATAATTTGAAAGCAGTCTTGCTGCATTGGGGCAATTGGTTCTGTGTATTTTCAAACCTTCTCCCTGGGTAACAAATCCAAAAACATCATCTCCTGGAATTGGTTTACAGCAATTGGCTAATGTGTACATAATTCTATCACTGCTTTCTCCAAAAATAATAAGCTCGGTATCTTTTTTATTTAAAGCTTTAGAAGGTGTGGCGTGTTTTTCTTCAACAGTTGCCTTCACAATTTTCGGCGCAATAATTTTATCGCCGGTTACCTGGAAATCTTTTAGTTCTTTAAGGTCTATCTTCTTTATAGAAATATCGTACCATAAATCCAGTGCAGAATTTAATTTATAGAAAGTGATAATTTCTTCCAGATTGGGTTGATTCATGGGTACTCCCATGCCATCTAATTTTCTGTGAAGAATACTCTTGCCTTCCTCGGCGATTTTTCTCTTTTCTTCTTTTAAGGAATCCTTTATTTTTTGTTTGGCTTTAGTGGTTACCACCAGTTTCAGCCATTCGTTTTTTGGCTTTTGTTTGGTAGAAGTGATAATCTCTATCTGGTCGCCGCTTCGCAATTGATGGCCAATAGGCACCAGTTTATGATTTACTTTGGCTCCTATACATTTTTCACCCACGGCGGTGTGTATGGCAAAAGCGAAATCAAGTGCTGAAGATCCGCTTGGCAACATTTTTACATCGCCTTTAGGGGTATAAACATAAATTTCTTCGGCCAAAAAAGATAGTTTAAAATCCTGCAGGAAATCAATGGAATTGGTATCCTGGCTGGCGAGCATATCTCTTATTTGCTGAAACCATTTATCGAAGCGGTTTTCTGCAGTGGTTCCTTCTTTATATTTCCAATGAGCCGCGAGCCCTTTTTCAGCAATGTCATTCATTCGCTTTGTCCGTATCTGCACTTCTACCCATTTCCCTTGTGGCCCCATTACAGTGGTATGCAGCGCTTCATAGCCATTGCTTTTAGGATTGCTCAGCCAGTCCCGAAGTCGTTCTGGTGCCGGATTGTATTCATCGGTTACCAGGCTATATACTTTCCAGCAATCTTCTTTTTCATGTTCCGGGGGTGAGTTCAAAATAATTCTGATAGCAAAAAGATCATACACTTCGTCGAACGAAACTCCTTTCTTTTTCATTTTCGTCCAGATGGAATGAATGCTTTTCGGCCTGCCATAAATTTCAAAATTAAATTTGCTCTGCAAAAGGGTTTCTTTGAGCGGCCTGATAAAATCATTAATATACCTGGTTCGCTCTCTTTTTGTATTATCTAATTTCTGTGCAATATAATGGTAACTATCAGGCTCCATGTACTTCATGGCGAGATCTTCCATTTCCGTTTTGATATTATAAAGCCCCATACGATGCGCCAACGGCGCATATACATAAATAGTTTCCGAAGCGATTTTTAATTGTTTTTCCCTTCTCATGCTGCCAAGTGTGCGCATGTTATGAAGCCGGTCTGCAAGCTTTATTAATATTACTCTTGGGTCATCGGTAAGAGTGATTAATATTTTTTTAAAATTCTCTGCCTGCTGAGATGAATTGGAATCAAGGACGTTGGAAATTTTTGTAAGTCCATCTACTATTTTTGCTATCTCCGGTCCAAACTCTCTTTGCACAGCATCCAGCGTAATGTCGGTATCTTCCACTGTGTCGTGTAACAAAGCGCAGATAGTGCTTCTGACGCCGAGCCCAATTTCTTCCACACAAATCATGGCAACGGCTATAGGGTGTAAGATATAAGGCTCGCCACTTTTACGCCGCATGGTTTTATGTGCTTCCACGGCAATTTCAAAAGCGGCTCTTACGTGTTCTTTGTCGCCAGGTTTTAGCTTGGGTTTTAAAGCTCTTAAAAGCGCCCGATATTTACGAAGAATTTCTTTTTTCTCCTCTTCTTCGTTCATCGTGTATTGGGGAATATCAAGGGTGGTTTCCATTACCCACGAATTTACAGAAGAAATAAATTAAAAATTAAAAATTAAGGATTTTAAGTACATTAGAAAACATCTGAAACCGTTAGAATTGTGATTCATAACACATCGTACAGCCCTGAAAGGAATTGACTTCAAAGGATAGAATAATGAGCGCTAAGTTTCTTTTACTTATTTTAAATTACTGTTGTAACAGCGTCTTTTTTTATATTTATTTCATGAAGGAGTTAGTTATTACTCCTAAAAACGATGACGAATTTAAATTTCTTGCCAACTTATTAAAAGCTTGGTGTTGGCGCATCTGCCTTATTTCAGGATGAAATTGAGGATTTCGGCATGTCCAAACTTATGCACGGGGTTAACAAGTCCCAAAAAGTGGGCCGTGCAGAAATAATGAAAAAGTTGTCCTCTTAAGGCAAGTTGAATTCTCAAAAAAATTTTCAAAAGATATTGATGCTTGAAACTAAAATCAGCCAAAAGGTCTTTAATGAGATTAATTAATAGAATCTATGGAAGCTGCTGAAAGTCTGAAAAGTATTCCAAATACTAAAAAACTAAAAGGTCATAAAACAGCATATAGCACAAGAGTAGGTGATGATAGATTAGGATTCTTTTTAGAGAACTCGATAATTCTTTTAGGTTGATTTGTTCTAAGAAAAGATATTTACAGAATTTCCCCTAATTCGGATTCTTACTTCATTCTTATTATATAAAACGCTTTCAAAAAATTTTGTCTTTAACTATAAATTTCACCGCTATCCATTTTATTAAAAAATCCATTACTTTTGCCGCCCCAAAAGCGCATGTGGTGAAATTGGTAGACACGTCAGACTTAGGATCTGATGCCGCAAGGTGTGGGGGTTCGAGTCCCTCCATGCGCACTTTCTTCAACTATTTTCTAAAAAGAAAATGCAAAAAGCCGTGCTACACGGTTGACAAAATTTGAGTAATGGCAAGTGTAACAAAAGAAAATATCGGTGATCTTCACGATAAATTAACAGTAAAAGTTTCTAAAGAAGATTATCTCCCTTCCTTTGAAAAAGCAATAAAGGATTATAGTAAGAAAGCCAACATACCGGGTTTCAGAAAAGGAATGGTGCCCGTAGGAATGGTAAAAAAGATGTACGGCGCTTCCATCTTTTATGATGAAGTAATCAGGTCTGTAGAAAAAGAGTTACAGGGATTTTTGGTAAAAGAAAAGCCTGAAATTTTTGCGCAGCCCTTGCCCATGGAAAATGATCTCCGAGGCCTCAATTTGAATAACCCTGAAGATTATGAATTTCCTTTTGAAATAGGCTTGAAACCTGAAATTCCTTTGGATGCACTTTCTTCTTTGAAACCTGTTTTGCATAAAGTGAAAGCCACACCTGAGATGGTAAATGAGGAAGTGGAGAAAATGGTTCTCAAAAACGGAGAATTAAAAGATGTGGAAAATGTTTCAGGCCCTGAGAATGTTTTAAATGTATTGTTTGAAGAAAGTGACGCCGAAGGAAATCCTGTATCAGAAGGTATTTCAAAAGATAATTCTATTTTGGTAAAATATTTTTCAGAAGATATTCAGCAAAAATTAAATGGTAAAAAGGTTGGCGACTCAATTGTTTTACAGTTAAATACCGCTTTTCCTGATAAAGAAAGAGAATGGATTTTTTCTGACCTCGGATTAGATGAAAAAGATGCCGTATCGGGCGAGAAGTATTTTAAAATGACCCTTACTAAAATTGGTTTGGTAGAAAAGAAAGAATTGAACGGGGAATTTTTTAACCTTGTTTTTCCGGGTAAAGAAATTAAGACGGAGGAAGAATTTAGGAAAGCCATTGAAGAAGAAATTCAGAAACAGTGGGATGACGCGGGTCGTAATCAACTGCACGATCAACTGTACCATGCTTTAATAGATACACCTGTACAACTGCCTGATGCATTTTTAAAACGCTGGCTGGAAATGGGCGGAGAAAAGAAGAAATCTCCAGAAGAGGTAGAAGCAGAATATCCAACTTTTGTGAATCAATTGAAATGGACATTAATAAGTGATAAAATTATCAATGAAAATGATCTAAAGGTTTCCCAGGAAGAACTGAGAAAAAGTATGGAGGAAGAAATTATGCGCTATTTTGGCCAGATGAAAATGGGTGAGGATACCCAATGGATTGGAAGTTATATTGACAGGATGATGAAGGATGAAAAGCAGGTTGACAGCACTTACAGAAGATTGATTACAGAAAAATTATTCAACTGGCTTGAAACGCAGGTAACTCCATCTGAGAAGGAAGTTTCCGCTGATGAGTTTACTTCAATGCAGCATCACCACGAGCATTGAGTACCTCTGGAGTAGGAAGAGTTGAAGCGGTTAGAAGTTTAGATTGTTTAGAATAAATTTAAAATTATCTTCTGAAGTTTGGAACCCCGTTTAGAGTTTAGAATTTAGAGGGTTTAGACGAGTTTAGAAGTCGAGTAAATCTGAATCGCCAATCTAAAATCTGCAATCTGCAATCCACACCATCGCACCTTCCTGCAATTCTGTCTTATTTTTTTAGTTAGCATAATATTTGAAACTTTATCGCCGTAAATCATTTTACACTAAATTTAATTTATGAACATCGGAAAAGAATTTGAAAAGTATGCTGTGAAGCACAAGGGAATCAGCAGCAATACACTTCATGGATATATCAATCACAACATTACCAGCCTTACACCAAATATTATTGAGGAAAGGCCAATGAACGTAGCGGTGATGGATGTTTACAGTCGCCTGATGATGGATAGAATTATCTTTCTGGGCTATCCTGTAAATGATGAAGTGGCCAACATCATTATCGCCCAATTATTATTTTTGGAAAGCACCGACCGTGCACGCGATATACAGCTTTATATCAATTCTCCCGGTGGCGGCGTATATGCAGGATTAGGATTGTATGATACAATGCAGTTTGTAACCCCGGATATCGCTACTATTTGTACCGGCATTGCCGCAAGTATGTCAGCCGTTTTAATGTGCGCCGGAGCGCCCGGAAAAAGAAGCGCGTTAAAACATGCAAGGATTATGATGCATCAGCCAAGTGCAGGCGCCGCAGGGCAGGCCTCTGATGTGGAAATCACTGTGAATGAAGTGCGCAAAATCAAACAGGAATTGTACGAAATTTTAAGCAACCATACCGGGCAAACGGTAGAAAAAATCTCCAAAGACAGTAATCGTGATTATTGGATGACCGCTACTGAAGCCAAAGAATACGGCCTTGTTGACGAAGTGTTGATTACGAATTCACGGAAGCAGAAAAAATAAATAATTATTCGGATTTTTATTTCTAATTACTTCAGACTAAAATAAAAAAAATGCAGATGAATTTTTATAAAAATAATTTATCCCTTTTTAACCAGGAAGAAGAGCAGGAAGAGCCTGAAAAAAATGCCCCCGAAAATTCAATGGAAAAGATGATGATGGGTGCGATGATGTTTGATAAAAAATTTATTGAACAAAGAAAAATTTTTTTGTGGGGCGAAGTAAATGATAAAAGTGCAAAGGATATTACCAACCGGCTTTTGTATCTTGAAGCTACAGACCCAGGCAAAGAAATTACATTTTATATAAACAGCCCCGGCGGCGTCATTACCAGCGGAATGGTAATTTACGATACCATGCAAATGATTTCTTCGCCCGTTAGTACTGTTTGTATGGGAATGGCGGCCAGCATGGGTAGCATTTTATTAAGTGGTGGCGAAAAAGGAAGACGCTTTATTTTCCCGCATGGAGAAGTAATGATACACCAGCCAAGCGGTGGCGGCCAGGGCACCAGCGCCGACCTGGAAATTATGGCTTTGCAAATTTTAAAAGCCAAACAACTCGGCGCAAAAATTCTTGCTGATAATTGCGGCCAATCTTATGATAAGGTTATGGAAGACTTTGACCGTGATTACTGGATGGATGCCAAAGAAAGTAAAAAATACGGTATCATTGATGGTATTGTTAATAAATTGTAAAGCAACATTTAACAGACTTTTGTTGTCATAGATAAAACTGCTTTATTTTTTTAATAAACATTTTTGAAAAGAAAGCGATACTTTGAAAACTGAAAATACTAACCCGAAACCTCATGGCTAAACAACAAACGTTACACTGTTCATTTTGCGGAAGAAGCCGCGATGAAGTAAAAATTCTTATTGCGGGGCAGGAAGGACATATTTGTGAGAACTGCGTAGAACATGCTCAGGAAATTATTATACAGGAGATATTACCCTCACAGGAAAAAAATTCAAACTCGTCTAATTTTAAGCTCTCCGTAAAAAAGCCAATTGAATTAAAAAAATATATTGATGAGTATGTTATTGGACAGGACGATGCCAAAAAAGTGCTTGCTGTAGCGGTTTATAATCATTATAAACGCCTCAATCAAAAAGTAGATAATGATGTTGAAATAGAAAAGAGCAACATCATCATGGTGGGCGAAACCGGCACTGGCAAGACGTTATTGGCAAAAACGATCGCCCGGATTTTGAACGTGCCTTTTGCTATTGTGGATGCCACTGTTTTTACAGAAGCAGGTTATGTAGGCGAAGATGTAGAAAGTATTTTAAGCCGCCTTTTGCAGGTATGTAATTTTGATGTAAACGCTGCCCAAAAAGGAATAGTATATATCGATGAAATAGATAAAATTGCGCGTAAAAGCGATAACCCCAGCATCACGCGCGATGTAAGCGGCGAAGGTGTTCAGCAGGGTTTACTAAAACTGCTTGAAGGTACGGAAGTGCTCGTGCCACCACAAGGCGGCCGTAAGCATCCGGAGCAAAAGCTTATTAAAATAAACACCAGCAATATTCTTTTTATTTGTGGTGGTGCCTTTGATGGGGTGGACAGATTGATAGGCCGCAGGATCAATACCAATGCAATTGGATTTAGTGTAAATAAAGATATGCAGGAATACCAGCGCAAAAATCTTTTGCAATTTGTAAACGCCCAGGATCTAAAATCTTTCGGATTGATCCCTGAGCTATTGGGCAGGCTTCCGGTAGTAACTTACCTGGACCCACTTGATGCGATTACTTTAAGAAACATCCTTACCGAGCCTAAAAATTCATTGATTAAACAATATAAAAAATTGTTTGAGATTGAAGGTATTGATCTCGTTATTGAAAATGATGTGTATGATTTTATGGTAGAGAAAGCCATGGAATACAAACTGGGCGCACGTGGCCTCAGAAGCATTTGCGAAAGCATATTAACCGACGCTATGTATGAGCTGCCTTCTTCAAAAGTGAAATCATTTACGCTTACAAAAGAATATGCTCAACGCAAATTCAAGATTAGTAAATTAAGTATGCTCAAAGTGGCTTAAAGAAATAAAGCGGTAACAGGTATGATGTGTCAAGAGGTATCATGTTTTTAGCACTCATTTTATTTATTCAGCAAAACATTATTTCTTTTTCAGAAATTATCGTCTTCATTTCTGTTTTTAATTTTACTTTTACCCGGTTCTTATAAATTGCTCAAAACTTTTTGGTTTTGATACAAAATTCTATCTCAAATGGTTGATGTAATTCTTGGGCTCCAATGGGGCGATGAAGGAAAAGGAAAGATTGTTGATTATTTTGCTCCCGGTTATGATGTAATTGCCCGTTTCCAGGGCGGCCCCAATGCAGGACATACCCTTTATTTTGAAGGGAAAAAAATTGTTCTTCACCAGATCCCTTCGGGAATATTTCGCGAAAATAAAGTGAACCTGATAGGCAATGGCGTAGTGTTGGATCCTGTTATTTTAAAGAAAGAATGTGACGCCGTGGAGGCGTTTGGTGTAGATTATAAAAAATCTCTTTTTATCAGTGAAAGAACACATTTAATATTACCTACGCACCGCGCGCTCGACCGTGCCAGTGAATCTTCAAAAGGAAGTGAAAAAATAGGATCTACCTTAAAAGGTATTAGCCCTGCCTATATGGATAAAACCGGCAGAAATGGCTTGCGGGTGGGTGATCTTCTTGATAAGAATTTTGTTTCAAAATATATTAAGCTTCGTTTAAAACATCAAAAATTACTTGATAATTTTTCTTTTAATGAAGACATTGCTTCCTGGGAAGAAGAGTTTTTTGAAGCATTGGAATTCTTAAAAACTTTGCAAATTGTAAACGGGGAGTATTTTATAAATGACGCTATTCAAAAAGGGAAAAAAGTATTGGCAGAAGGTGCTCAGGGAAGCATGCTCGATGTGGATTTTGGAACGTTCCCTTATGTAACCTCATCGAGTACCATTACAGCAGGCGTAGGTAGCGGCCTCGGAATTTCTCCCCATAAAATTAAAGAAGTAATTGGCATTACAAAAGCGTATTGTACCAGGGTGGGAAGCGGTCCTTTTCCTACAGAATTGCATGATGAAACCGGGGAATTGATTCGTAAAAGTGGGAATGAATTTGGCAGCACCACAGGAAGGCCACGCCGCTGTGGTTGGATAGATTTGGTGGCCCTTAATTTCGCCTGCATGATTAATGGCGTTACACAATTGGTAATGACCAAGGCCGATGTACTCGACGAACTTGATACTTTAAAAATATGCGACCGTTACCTCGTAAACGAAAAAGAAACCAAACAAATTCCTTTTCAGATGGACGGCATGAAAATAGAACCATTGTATAAAGAATTTAAAGGATGGAAGAAAAACATTACTTCTATAAAAAGTTTTAAAGAGCTGCCCGCGGAAATGGATATATATATCAAATACATAAATGAGACTTTAGGAATTCCGGTTAATTTTATTTCTAATGGGCCGGGTACAGATCAGATTATTGTGGCACCATGATTGTCCTTTTTTCTTATGGACTTTTTTTAAAAAAGTATTCATTATTTTTGGATAATTAGAAATCAAATTGAAATTTTAAATAAAAAATCCTTAGCTAAAATGAAAGCAAAATCTGGTAAGGAAAAAGAATTTCCTGCAAAAAAAACCACAAAAGAAACGCCAAAGGCATCTGCAAAAAAATCTTCAGAAGACCTGGATGACGATGATTTTGATGATGAGGATCTGCCTGTAAAAAAGGGCAAAGCAACTTCTTCAAAAAAAAGAAAGGATGATGACGATGATGATGACGATGTAGAAGTAGAAGATGATTGGGAAAAAAATGATGACGATGACTACGATCCTGACTTTGAAGAATTTGATATTCCTAAATCAAAAAGTAAGAAGCCATCCTCAAAAAAAGGCAAGGAAGATGATGATTTTGAAATTGATGATGATTTTAAATCACTCGATCTTTTTGATGAAGGAAACGATTTGGATGATGACGATGATTTTTAATAATAAAAACTCTTTGTCATTGCTTCAAAATTTTGAAAAGAAATTTCACTTCATATACGCTTCCTGATTTTAAAAAATTTAAATTACAATTGCTGAGCTTTGGAATAAGGTTCAGCAATTTTTGTTTCCTTGACAATCATGAATATGATTTTAATAAATCGTATGAATGTCTCGCCGGCATGGGCGCCATTAGTTCCATTGTTTCCAATAAAGAAAGTCATTTACACCAACTTGGAGAATTTCAGAAAGAAAACAGCGATTGGATATTTGGCCATGTGGCCTATGACCTGAAGAATGAAATTGAAGACCTGGTTTCTAAAAATCCTGATGAGATAACCTTTCCGGATTTTGTTTTTTTTGTTCCCGAAATTGTTTTCATTTTATCAAAGGAGACAGTATTAATAGGAGTGCTTGACAACTATGATTCTGCAAAAATATTCAATGAAATAAATGAAATTAATTTTGAGCAAAACGCCGTTCAAAAAATTAATCTCCAAGGCCGCTTTTCAAAAAATGAATATTTAGAAACTGTAAAAAAAATACAAGGACATATTGCCAGGGGCGATTGCTATGAAATATGTTTTTGCCAGGAATTTTTTGCGGAGAACGCTGAAATATCTCCTGTAAATGTTTTTAAAAAACTGGATGATCTTTCTCCCAATCCTTTTTCCGCTTTTTATAAATGGGAAAAAAAATATTTGATGTGCGCCAGCCCTGAAAGATTTTTAAAGAAGACAAAAGATCAAATTATTTCCCAGCCGATGAAAGGAACTTCAAAGAGAATGAGCGGGAATAGGATAAAAGATGAGGAAGAAAAAACAGTATTACTGTCAGATGAGAAAGAGCGTGCTGAAAATATTATGATCGTTGACCTGGTGCGCAATGACCTCTCAAAAATTTGTACGGAAGGTTCTGTGATGGTTGAAGAATATTTGAAGATTTACTCTTTTCCGCAGGTGCATCAAATGATCTCAACAATTAAAGGAAATCTTCGCAAAGGAACTTCTATTTCTGATATTTTATCTGCAACATTTCCGATGGGTTCCATGACGGGTGCCCCTAAAAAAAAGGCAATGGAACTTATTGAAAAATTTGAACGGACAAAACGTGGATTATTTTCCGGAACCGTTGGCTATATAAATCCGGATGGTGATTTTGATTTTAATGTGGTTATCCGAAGTATTCTTTACAACAACGAAAATAAATATTTATCCGTACAGGCCGGCTCTGCCATTACTTTTAAAAGTATTGCTGAAAAGGAATATGAAGAATGTGCCCTTAAAATAGGAGCAATGAAAAAGGCTTTGGAATAATTATTTCTTTTTTGCCGAAGGATCAAATTTTCTTTTATAAACTGTTTTGGTATCCATATCTATATTGCCTAAAAGCTGCTGTACACACTCATTCAGGATGGGATATTTGTTGGCTGTAAAAAGCGTCATTTTATCATCGGGTAAACGCAAATTGTAAGTGGCCCCGGTAGCCAGCAAATTATCGAAGCCAGGATTATAATGATCAAAATCCTTTATTTCCATGTCAATATTTTTGGCAATGATCTGTGCTTTATATCTTCCGGAAAGTTGCATTTCGGCTACGGTTGACTTTTCAGATTCGGAAAGCTGTGGAGTTGATAAAGTTTTTTCAGGAGAAAGATTTGAATAATTAAATTTCGACTGAGACCATATTTTATCATTGCCGGCGTTTTCCATAATGTAATGTGTGGCTATAAATTTCTTCACATGATTACGGGATTCTTCAGGAAGATAATATTGTAAGTTCCAGAAATTGCGGCTGCCGCTTTTTCTAATGGCACTGTAAACCCGCCCCGGCCCTCCGTTGTAAGCAGCAATCACTAAAAGCCAATCTTTAAGGTCTTTATAAAGAGTAAGTAAATATTTTGCAGCGGCGTTGGTGCTTTTGTAATAATCTATACGGTCATCCACCAATTGATTTACCTGCAAGCCATAATCTCTTGCAGTATAACTCATGAATTGCCATGGGCCGCGTGCTCCGGCAGAAGATAGCGCGTAAGGTTTCAAATTGCTTTCTATCACTGCAAGATATTTCAGCTCCTTTGGAAGGCCGTAATGAGTAAGAATGCCGTCAATAAAATTGAAATAAGGCAACGCCGTTTGTTGCAGATTCTGTAAATATTTGGTATGCGATTGCAAATAATCTTCCATGTAATTTTCGGCGTAAGGATTCACCTGGGAGGAATAAGGCATGGCCGCATTGTAAGAATAATTTTTAAAAAGATTTTTAAATCCATACCGTGTTACCTGGCTGAGGTATTCTACTTTTTCTTTTTTTACCGGTGTTTTGGATTTTATAACATCCTCAATTGCTTTGTCTTCTTCTTTGTTGTTAATTATGGTATCTGTTTTATCTTGTAATGCGTTCATATCCTCTGCGAATACAGTTTTGTTTAAAGCTGTTTGCATCATTATGAATCCAAAAAATATAAAACACAATTTCTTCATCGGCTAATAATGTTTATAATTTTTCATCAGGGTGTCAGAGAGTTCCATCAAAGTTAATTCATTGTATTTATCTGTAAGCAACTGCGCCCCAAAAGGCATGCCGTTGCTATGTCTAAACAAGGGCAATGAAATGCCGGGGATGCCCGTAAGATTCGCATAAACTGTATAAATATCAGCGAGGTACATGGCAATAGGATCTTTTTGCATACTTCCCGCTTCAAAAGCGGTGGAGGGAGCCGTGGGTAAAAGTATAGCTTCAAAATCTCTGAAAATTTCTTTCGTTTGTGCTACCAAGATATTTCTCACCTGCTGTGCTTTTGTAAAGTAGGCATCGTAATAACCTTCGCTCAATACAAATGTACCCAGCATGATTCTTTTTTTTACTTCTTTACCAAAGCCATTTCCCCGGTTCTTTTTATAAAAGATAGAAAGGTCTTCTTCACTATTGCTATGCCGGTATCCATATCTTACGCCATCATAACGGGAAAGGTTAGACGAAGATTCTGCGGTGGTAAGCACATAATAAGCGGGAACAATAAAATCAATAAGATCAAAATTGATTTCCTCCACAATGTGGCCATCATTTTTTAGGTCATCCGCCAGATCATAAATTCCTTTTTTAATTTCAGGGTCTAAACTTTTGTGTTGCAGTGCATTTTTAAATAAAGCAATTTTATATTTTTTTTGATGATGGGAATGTATTAATTCTTTTGGTGGCTTTTGATTTACAGTGCTATCATATTCGTCTTTTCCACTGATCACTTCTAACACTTTTGAAACGTCTTCTATGCTGTTGGAAAAGACTCCTATCTGGTCAAATGAAGAAGCGTAGGCAATTAATCCATGTCGAGATATAGTTCCATACGAAGGCTTCATGCCAACGATGCCGCAAAAATCTGCGGGCTGCCTTACCGAGCCTCCGGTGTCACTCCCGAGGCTTACCATACAAAGCCCTGCCTGCACGGCAACAGCCGATCCGCCGGATGATCCGCCCGAAACTTTACTTTCATCCAAAGCGTTTTTTACTCTTCCGTAAACCGAGTTTTCGTTGGTACTTCCCATAGCAAATTCATCGCAATTGCAACTGCCAATAATTATGGCATCTTCATTCAATATTTTTTCTACCGCAGTGGAATTATAAATGGAAATGAAATCTTTTAAGATTGCGGATGCCGCAGTTACTTTGTGATCTTTATAGCAAATAACATCCTTGATCGCTATCACTACCCCATGCAGTCTTCCACAGGGTTTCCCTTGTTTTCTCTTTTCATCAAGAAATTTTGCACGCTCCATGCTTTCTTTTTCATAAACTTCCACGAAAGCATTCAAGTGGTGTTGTTCTTTAATTTTTTTTAAAAAATGATCCACCGCATCTGAGCAGGATATTTTGTCTTCAAAAAGCTGTTGCTGGTAACCGGAAATATTTTTGTATGAAATCAAGAAATAGGTTTTAAATAAAAAAGGTTCAGGCGCTCATCCAATTTAGATGCCCACCTCAACCTCTGGATGAAAATTAGTTAATTTATTTATTTGGGAAGTTCTGTTTGTTTTATGGCTTCGCGGGCTTCTGGTGAAGGAGTTTTATCTTTTTCTTTCATGCCGGCGTCAATTTCATTTTTCACATTTTCTTTGGCATCATTAAATTCTTTAACCCCGCGGCCAATACCCCGCATGAGATCCGGTATTTTTTTACCTCCAAAAAATAAGAGTACCACAAGTAAAATTAATATCCATTCGGTACCTCCCGGCATCGCAAATAAAAACTCAGGTTTAAAAGATAAAAATATCATTGGGATTGTATTAGTTGCCAAAGGTACACTAATAATATTTACACCGTGAGTAGCCTGGTTTTATCAAATAGGTTTAACATACTGAAAACTATTTAATGTAGCGGCCACATTTTGCTTTCCCATTGGCGGCTTCATAAGGAGAAATGCCACGGGCGCAGGATGATAAAATGCACAATGCGATTAGAATGATATAAATTCTTTTCATTTTAATAAAATAGATCAGGTATAATTATATCATCAATGTGATTTTTAAAATAAGAGACTGCAATAATATAAAATAAAAAGCCGGAAAACAAGCGCTTCCCGGTTTTTTTTATATTTTCTTGAATTTATTTCATCCTCTTTTCTCTGATGCGGGCACTTTTACCACTTCTGTCGCGCAGGAAATACAATTTGGCGCGACGCACTTTACCTACTTTATGCAGTTTAATACTTTCAATATTGGGAGAAAAGAAAGGGAATAAACGCTCTACTCCAACTCCATCACTTATTTTACGTACAGTGAAAGTAGCAGTACCGCCCTCGCCCTGGCGTTTGATTACATCACCTTTAAAACTCTGGATACGTTCTTTATTACCTTCCTGTATTTTGTAATTGACAGTAATATTATCCCCTGCTTTGAATTTGGGGAACTCATTCTTTGTGGTCAATTGGTCGTGTACAAATGCAATTGCATTCATGGCTTTTTATTTTAGGATTGCGAAGGTAAGGGAATTTGGAGAGATTGGTAAATAGTTTTTCATCTAATTTATGGATCTTCTGCAAAAAATTGACAAATTGTTTTATGGAGAAAGTGTTGAATTGTTCTATAGTTCGATTAGTACCCTTCAAGCATTCCCCAAAGGGGTCCTTAGGACAACCATTCAACCAATTAACTCATCAACCAACCAACCCCATTACCTGGCCACATTCACCGCTCTCTTCTCTCTTATCACGGTTACTTTTATTTGTCCGGGATAAATCATTTCCGCCTGAATCTTTTGAGCTATTTCAAAGCTTAATTTGTCGCTCTCCGCATCGCTTACTTTATCTGATTCTACTATTACGCGCAATTCGCGTCCTGCCTGGATGGCATACGCTTTTTCTACACCCTGGTAAGCCAGCGCAAGGTTTTCCAGATCTTTAATTCGTTGCAAATACTGCTGCATGATTTCACGTCGCGCTCCGGGCCTGGCGCCACTCATGGAATCGCATGCCTGAACCACCGGCGATATTACATATTGCATTTCCACTTCATCATGGTGCGCACCAATGGCATTGCATACCGCAGGGTTCTCACCATATTTCTCAGCCAGCCTCATTCCTAAAAGCGCATGGCTTAATTCAGTTTCTTCATCAGGCACTTTACCTATATCATGTAGCAAACCGGCGCGCTTGGCAAGCTTCGCATTCATTCCTAATTCAGCGGCCATGATTCCACAAAGATTAGCTACTTCACGGCTGTGCATCAGTAAATTTTGACCATAAGAAGAACGGAAACGCATTTTGCCCACAATTCTTACCAATTCTTTATGCAGGCCATGAATGCCTAATTCTATTACGGTGCGTTCACCAATTTCCATGATCTGCTCTTCAATCTGCTTTCTTGTTTTTTCAACTACTTCTTCAATGCGGGCAGGATGGATACGCCCGTCGGTAACAAGGCGCTGCAAGGAGAGCCGCGCTATTTCCCTGCGAAGAGGATCGAAACAGGAAAGAACAATAGCTTCCGGCGTGTCATCTACTATCAGGTCAACACCAGTAGCTGCTTCAATGGCCCTTATATTTCTTCCCTCACGGCCAATGATAGAACCTTTGATCTCATCACTTTCTAAATTGAAAACAGTAACTGCATTTTCAATAGCTTGCTCAGCGGCGGTACGTTGTATCGTTTGGATAATTATTTTCCGTGCCTCTTTATTAGCGCGAAGTTTGGCATCGTCCACTATTTCCTGTTGTATAATAAGCGCCTGGGAATTGGCCTCATTTTTCAGGCTTTCTATCAATTGGGCTTTGGCTTCCTCTACCGAAAGTCCTGAAACTTTTTCAAGCCTTTTTATGTGCTCTTCCTGGTGCTTTTCAAGCTCGGCACGCTTAATATTTATTACTTCTATCTGCTGGTTCAGTTTTTGTTTTATGGCTTCATTTTCTTTGAGGCTGCGCTCAATATTCTGATCTTTTTGATTGATGGATTGTTCCTTTTGCTTAATCCTGTTTTCAGCTTCGCTTAATTTTTGATTTCGCTGAAAAACCTCTTTGTCATGTTCTGATTTTAGCTGAACGAAGCGCTCTTTGGCTTCCAGTTGTTTTTCTTTTTTTAGAGTTTCAGCTTGTAATTGTGCGTCTGAAATTATTTTTTGAGCTTGTTGTTCTGCAGTTTCTATTAGTTGTTTGGTGTTTTTTGCAAATAGTATTTTACCCAGGATAATGCCTGCAATTAATGCTACGGCACCAATTAATATCGGGAGAATTTGTTCCATTGTTTTTTAAAATTTTAATACGGTTCATAATCAATTATTCCACTTTTATTTTACAAATTTCTTTGGAAAATGCGAATGGACGAAGGTAATAAAATTGTATGTAAATGAATTGCTTATAAATCCTGGACTGAAAATTATTTGTAAAACTTCTTCCCTGGTATTAAAAAAAATAAAGCCCGTTTGGTTTACCGGGCTTTTATTTCAAGATGATAAATCAACTACAAATTAACTCCTATGCTTAGTTTAATAGCATGGTTGTAAGCGTTTATATTTTTGTTGGCATCCGTTTTTAATAAACCATAATCGTAAGAGGCCGTTAAATTAATGCCGTTGGAAAATTGATATCCAATGCCGCCGGTTACTGCTGCATCCCAGCGATTAAATTGCGAAGTAGCATCCATGGTCTTGTTGAGCAAATTGATACCGAACACTCCTGCGGTGGTTTTCAAATCAGCCTTTGTAAGATAAGATAATTGTGGGCCGGCAAATAATTGCAAGCCTCCAAAATTCGCTTTCAATAAAAGAGGCATATCAATGTATTGTGATTGTAAAACCGCTTTTGCATTGGCTCCCAAAAAGTCAAGCCCTTTTATGTTGAAAGCGCCTTTTAATTCATAACCTTTTTGCGAATAGTAGATTCCTGGTTCAATAGAAAAATTTTCAGTTACGGGAATGTTCGTATTGACACCTGCGAAAAAACCGGTGTGGTCGTTGGTGGTAATCATTCCATTTGAAAAATCCAGCAGGCTTGTCAGATTATCTGCGGCATCGCCTCTAATACCTGAAGAAGAAATGCCCGCTTTTACCCCAAAGGTTGGTTTTAATTGAGCAAAGCTAAAAGAGGAAATGAAGAGAGTAATGATGAGTAGAATTTTATTTTTCATAATTTTTTTGGAGACGGATTTTAAAGCCGCTCTTAATTATGAGAAGGAAAATGGAATCAAAGGATTAATTCGAATTAGGTAAGTTTTTGTTAAAGGGAAATTTGTTTTTTTAGAATAAAAATATGCGAGGCTCTTGATATTTTGTCTGACATCAGTCATTAACTTATAACTTTGTTCTCAATAGAAAAAAAATAAAAATGAGTACAAAAGCATACGCAGCACAATCTGCAAGCACACCTTTATCTGAATGGAGTATAGAAAGAAGATCTCCCAAACCGCACGACGTACAATTGGAAATTTTATATTGTGGAGTATGTCACAGCGATTTGCATACTGCGAGAAATGAATGGGGCGGCACCAAATATCCTGTGGTTCCGGGCCATGAAATTGTGGGCCGTATTACAGCAGTAGGCGACCATGTAACTAAATATAAAGTAGGCCAGCTTGCAGGCATCGGCTGCATGGTAGATAGCTGCCGTGAATGTGATAATTGTAAAGAAGGATTGGAGCAATATTGCAGCAATGGAATGGTGGGCACTTATAATGGACAGGAAAGAGATGGCAGCGGAATTACTTATGGCGGTTATAGTAAACAAATTGTCGCGCATGAAGATTTCATTTTAAGAATTCCTGAACATTTACCTCTGGAAGGAATAGCGCCGTTGCTGTGCGCGGGCATTACCACGTATTCTCCGCTTAGACATTGGAAAGTTGGCAAAGGAGATAAAGTAGGTATTTTAGGACTGGGCGGCCTTGGCCACATGGGTGTAAAACTCGCTGCGTCTATGGGCGCTGAAGTTACCATGCTAAGTCATTCGCCGAAAAAAGAAGCAGATGCAAAGCGGCTTGGAGCGCATAAATTTTTATTGACGAGTGACGAACAGCAGGTAAAAAATGTAAGAAAATATTTTGATTTTATTTTAGATACCGTGTCTGCTGAGCATGATTACAATCTTTACCTCGGCATGCTCAAAACAAACGGAGTAATGGTTTGCGTGGGTGCGCCTCCAATACCATCAAAGGTTTCTGCTTTTAATTTAATTGGTGAAAGAAGAACTTTAGCGGGTTCTCTTATTGGCGGTATTCCGGAGACCCAGGAAATGCTGGATTATTGCGCAGCACATAATATAGTAAGCGATGTGGAAGTAATTAAGATGAGTGAAATTAACGAAGCCTACGAGCGGATGCTGAAGGGTGATGTGAAATACAGATTTGTGATTGATATGGCGAGTTTGTAAGAAAAATTTTGAGTTTCTATGTGATAAAAAACTTATCTTCCTTACATAAATTAAAAATTCTGTTGAGAAGAATGTTTGTTTAAGATTGGAAGAATTCTTTCAAAAATTCTTTGACGGAATAAACAGGCAAAACAGCATTACTCATTTTTTGAAGTGGTTTATCCTGCGAAATAAAGTAATCTAATTTGTGGTGAATGGCGCTATAGTATTGCAAGCTGTCTTCTATGTCATCTATTTTGGAGAGCAAGGCATTTATAACTATTTCATGTGGAATATCAATGGAATGAATATCAGCCAGCAATGACAACAGTAACTCTTTTGCCTTTTTGATTCCATACGATTTTGTAAGCCAGTAACCAACTATATGAATAATAGCGGGCGTAACAAAAGCGTGTACCTTACCTTCAATAACCAACTCAATCAACTTTTTTGCATCCTCGTAGGCTTCACGCTTTAAGGTAAAATCCAGTAAAACATTGGCATCCAAAAATATTTTAAAAGCCATGTTTGGAAGATTGTTCTTTGTAAAATAATTCCTTTAAATCTGCCTGTGTGCTGATCGAAGGTGCTTTTAAATCCTCTACCAACTGTAGAATATTTTTTTTCTTTTTTTTGGGTTTGGCTATTTCCCTGAAATAATTCTCCACAAGCTCGGAAATGCTTGTGCCTTGTTTTTGTGCATGAATTTTCATGTTATTAAGAAGGCCATCATCAATTGTCAGGTTTAATCTTGTTTTCATAAAACCAAATATACGCATTAATTTATTTCATGCGCATTAAGAGACAGGATGATTTTTATTTCTTTTGGAGGTACCGTATAAATAATTATATTGGATAAAATAATTGAATTCTGAAAATGAAAACCTTCGCTGATAGAATAATTTCTTTTAATAAAAAAGTAGATTTCAAGGGAACGTTGCCAAAGGGCATTAGCATTATGAATCCATTCAAAGAAGATAAACAACCTCTTGTAATCTCTTCGGCTTTTTATAAAAAATATTATAACGATTTTGAAAAACGATACCTGATTCTAGGAATCAATCCGGGCAGGTTTGGCGCTGGTGTTACCGGGGTTCCTTTTACCGATACCAAAAGATTGCTCAATGAATGCGGATTTGAATTTGAAGGAAAAGCCACTCATGAGCCTTCGGCCACTTTTGTTTACGAAGTAATTAATGCTTTTGGCGGCGCTGAAAAATTTTATAAAAAATTTTATATTCAATCCATTTGCCCGCTTGGGTTTACTGCCACTAACGATAAAGGGAAAGAAGTGAATTATAATTATTATGACAGCAACGAACTTACTGAAGCTGTCTATGATTTTATGATTGAGAATATTCGTAAACAAATAAAACTTGGGATTGATACAGAAATTGCTTTTTGTTTTGGCACGGGTAAAAATGAAAAGTTTGTAAGGAAATTAAACGGGCAATATCATTTTTTTAAAAAAATTATTGCGCTCGAGCATCCCAGATATATTATGCAATACAAATTCAATTCCAGGCAATTGTACCTTGATAAATATTTAAAAGCATTCGAGGAAGCGCTATGAGCAGTCTGATGGTCTCATTTAATTCACAGCGTACTTTCTTTTTCTCCACCATTGATAAAAAATTCCAAAAAGTAAGATCAGTATTATGGGCAAAGCAAGATTTATAATTTGCCAGGTAGTTCTTTGTTCATCGGTCTTTTTCGGATCCAGGAGACGGAGTGTATAATCTTTGGATCTTGCTTCACTAAGGCCTGCATCGTTAATTAAATATTCTATACAGTTTTCAACAAATTGTTTATTGGCAAATTGGTATTCATACTGGCTTCCGACGGTATAGGAATTTACTCCCATCGGTAAGGGCTGCCCTTTCACTGTACCATTTAAAACCATGTCTCCATCGGAGATAATGATCATTTTATTATCTGCCGGGCTTTCAGTTAAAAAAGGAGTTCCATATTTTTCCAGCGAATCCATTGTAGCCTGGCTTGTACGGTTTTTAAATAATGAATTGAATTTACCTTCCAGTAAAATTCCTGCTGCAATCTCTTTTTTATTGTAAGCCGCATCTACAGGGGCGTTTCTGTTTTCATCACCGCTTATTAATGCAGGCGTTTCAATAACTCTCGAATTATCGGATGAACTTAGTAAAATCGTTTTCTTTATTCCCGGGGCGCTCACCGTATCCATTGAGTTTACAAATTTGCCCGCTACAAGCCCTACATTTTTATTGATAACATGGTTTTGTTTTGATTCAAATAATGGGAAATAATTCCATTTTAAAAATTCAAACTGATTGTTACTGTTTACACTAAAGGGTAAAAAATCGCATTGAAGATCCATGAGCAAATCAGGATTGATGCGTACTCCGTATTTAAAAAATAGATCTTCAAGATGAAGGCCACGCTCGTAAGCAACCACCTGGTTCTTAATTTGCAAGCTGTCCATTTCCGCTTCCAGCCTGTCTATGAAACAAAGAATTTTTCCACCATGCATTATATACTGATCAATTTTTAATTTTTCTGCATCTGTAAAACCCAAGGTTGGTTTTACAATCATCAGTAATTTAAAAGTATCAGGTATCACAGGCTCTTTCGTTAGATCCATAGTAAAAACCGTGTAATTCGCGGTGAGCACATTTTCCACCAAATCGTAAGTTTCAGGGCCAACGGGTTCGCCGTTTCCGGTGGCATAGGCAATCATAGGTTTTTTGTTCTCCACAATTTTATTAATGGCATCAGCGAATTTAAATTCAAGCAATGCTTCTGCGCCGTTTAATTCTTTCTGTGAAATGGCCTGCGGACCTGAATATAAATTTACCGCCTGCATTTTATTTTTATAATAAACGATGGCAGCAGGGTAAATATATTGCGATTGCTCGCCGGCTTTTAACTGTACTTTCAAATTGATAGGAATGAGGCCGAGTGATGAAAGCGTATCTGAATACGTTCTTTCACTCTCCGGCATTTTATCATCGGCGGAAATTATTTTATAATGAACGTTGCCGTTTGAATATTCTTTAAATTCCTGTAAAAGTTCCTGTGCGGATGTTGATAGTTTTTTAAAACCGGAAGGAAGATCTCCTTTCAAAAAGATGACTACTTCGACTTTGCCATCTATATTTTTTAAAATCTTTTTTACCGGTTTAGAGATTGTAAATCTTTTTTCATTCGTAAGGTCAATACGCTGATGAAATATTGAGGCTAAAAAATTAACCACAATTATCGCAACGATTATAGTAAGCCACCACCCATTTCTATATAAAAAAGATCTCATCTTGATGGCTCCTGTTTTTTGTTTAAATTTTTTTGTGTAGCAAAAAGGAAAAGAAAAATAATACTGAAAAAGTAAATGATGTCACGCGTGTCAATGACGCCACGACTAATGCTCCGGTAATGAAAATCAATTCCGGCCATTTCAATATAATAATCCGCATTGCCTGAAAAAACCGGGAGTTTACTGATTGCATTGAACCCGAAATATAAAATAAGGCAGGCAAAGGCGCTGATTAAAAAAGCGATAACCGCATTGGAAGTCAGGTGGGAGCACCACACGCTTATAGCCGCGAAAACAGATGCTAAAAAAAATAAACCGATATAAGATCCGGTGATGCCGCCTCCATCTATGCCGCCGGAAGCAGATAAAGAATGGATAGTAATAATGTATAGAAAAGTAGGGATTAATGCGATAATTATTACCATCACAATAGCTGCATATTTTCCCAAAACAATTTGCCATGTCGTAAGCGGGCGCGTTTTCAAAGTTTCGAAAGTGCCGGTTTTAAATTCTTCAGCAAAACTTCTCATGGCCAAAGCCGGGATTAAAAAAATAAATACCCATGGTGCAAGATCGAAAAAAGAATCAAGTGTGGCATAGCCGAAATCAAAAAGATTACTGTCTTTTAAAATGAACAAATAAAGCGCATTCACCACGAGGAATAAAATGATGGTGATATAACCGGTAAGGCTGCTGAAAAATTGGTGAAGTTCTTTTTTTGCAATAGAAATCATGAGAAATAAATGCAAGGTAAGCGATGAAAATAATTAAAACTTCTTAATAAATAAGATTCGGCTTTTTGGATACGGAGCTGAATTATTGTGAAACTGTTCCATTTTTTGGAAAAATTGATGTTATAAAATTTTTATCGATTCATAATGAAGCAATTACAACAATTATTGGATAAAATAATTTTTGAAAGCAGCGTTTTTAACAAACTCTTTGTCTTTGATACGAATTAGGCGATAACAACCTTCTATTATTAGCCATTTCTTCTATTTTATTAGTTGTTGAAATAATTCTTGAAAAGCAATTTTTTCAAAGGTGCTAATTTTAAATATTACCTAAACAAACTGCAAGGCCCCTGTAAAAAAGGGGTTTTTTTGTGTGCAGAAATCTTTGTCCTTTTATTCTTCTTTATTCTTCAAGATTCTTCAAGTTATTCTTCTTTTTTCTTCAAGCCATTTGGTGGTTCTTCCTTAAAAAAAGTTGGTTATACACGAAATGTCATACAAAAGTAAATAATAAAAAAGTTTGCAGCGGGGCTGAAAGAACTGTTGCCTTGGTATAATTAAGGCGCTCAATTATAATCCAATCTCCCCAAATAGCCATTCAATTTTTCTTGCATGAATTCTAAAACCTTAATCAATGAAAAAATATCTATTAACGTTTTTAATGCTGATGTTTTTGGGAACATTGGCATTTGCGCAAAACCGAACTATAAATGGTGTAGTACGCGATGAAAATGGGAGCGGAGTAAGTGGCGCATCAGTTATTATCAAGGGTACAACATCTGGTATTTCTGCCAATGCAGCAGGAGAGTTTACTATCCAGGCGAAAACAGGGGACGTACTGGAAATTTCTGCAACAAACTTTGTAACATCAGATGTAAGAGTAGGCGCACAAAGTGATTTAGCTGTTATTTTGAAACGAGGAAACAATGTGATGGAAGAAATAGTGGTTACCGCATTAGGTATCAGAAGAGAGAAAAGAGAGTTGGCAACGGCTACACAAACCATTAATTCAGATGAGATAAATAAATCGGGTAGTGGCAATGCATTGAGTGAGTTAAACGGTAAAGCGTCAGGCTTAACGGTTATCAATAGCGCGGGCGATCCCGGGGCAGGCACCTATATTCGTTTAAGAGGTGTAACGTCCATTACAGGAAATAACCAGCCTCTGATGGTTGTGGATGGAGTTCCCATTGACAACTCTGTAAATAGTTATGATGCAACATCCGCCACCCCAAATGTTTCGGGACCTGCTTCTAATCAGACGGGCGGTGCCACTCCTACCAATCGGGGTGTAGATCTTAATCCATCTGATATAGAATCGGTTAGTTTATTAAAGGGGCCTTCGGCTACAGCTTTATACGGAATTTCTGCAGCGAGTGGCGCCATAATTATTACTACTAAAAGAGGAGGCGCTGGTGGCACCCATATTTCCTTTAATTCATCTCTTACATTTGACAAAATGAGCCAGGTACCGGATTTGCAAACGCAATATTCTCAGGGTAGTGATGGATTGTATGCAGGCCCAACTGGAAATTCTACCAGGAGGTTAACCTGGGGTGCAGCTATAGATACACTATTTTGGGATGGTAACTCAAATATTTGGGATCCACATGGAGATATTGTAGGAGCGTCCAGCCCTCTGGCAAAAATTCCTGTTTTTGCTTATGACCGGTATAATTTTTTCCAAACGGGAGAAACATATAATAACAATATAGCTGTATCTGGTGGTAATAGTAAATCTGGTTTTCGGGTTTCATTGGGAAATTTAAATCAAACAGGAATTATTCCTACTTCTAAATACGATAAGACAACAATAGCGTTAAATGGGCAAAGTGCTATTTCGGACAAGTTCAGTATTTCAGGAGGCATTAATTATATAAGAACAACCAATGATAAAGTGCAGCAAGGTTCCAACGTATCAAGTATAATGCTCGGCTTGCTACGTACTCCTCCCACTTTTGATAATTCTTATGGTTTATCTGATCCGGTAAGCAACACAGCCTCTTATTTACAACCAAACGGTCATCAAAGAGATTATCGTGGTGGTCCTGGATACGATAATCCTTTCTGGACCATCAATCGCATTCCTTTTAATGAAGAGGTCAACCGGGTATTTGGCTATGCCCAGGCAAGCTACCAACTGTTCGATTGGATTTCTTTTAATTATCGTTTAGGAGGCGATGTTTATTCCCAAAATGATAAAAACGCGTATGATATATTTTCTAATGCTTTTGCGGCAGGTGCGATCCATTTATTGAATTATACTAATGAACAATATAATTCAGATTTTACTATTAATTTGAAGAAGACTTTATCTAAAGATTTTTCAGGCTCTTTATTGTTGGGACAAAATTATTTTACAACGACCAGTAAAGCTCATCTTTCGCATGGGACAGGTTTTATATTGCCCAATTTTTTGGATATGAGGAATGCAACCTC
>DATCWN010000099.1:0-15208 GCA_036566285.1 Hanamia sp. | reverse complement strand
ACAACTGACCAAGCAATTCCCCCATAGCATTTTCTTCAGCTCTGATGGCTCTTTTCCAGCGGGGCTTCCTTTCTTTAGCACCACTTAATAGTTTAGAGAAATTAAAAGTTTCTTCGCCAAATACTTGTGGCAAAGCTTCTGAAAATGCGGAGACGGTTCTGTATCTTAAATAATTTTTCCAATCATTGATGGAAGTGGATTTTAAAATGCCATCTAATGCTCTAAAAAATTCGGGCTGGCCTACAATTACAGAATCTATTTTGCTAACGCCAATATTTTGTAAAAAAGTTTTCCAGTCAATGCTCGAAGAAAGTTTTGATAAATCGGCAATCGAAGTTTTGTGATAATTGGCATAAGGATCGCGCAGGTCTTCTAATTTTCTTGAAGCCCTTGCCAGTCGGGTTTCCATCGCTAAAATATTTGCCCCAGATTGATTGGCGCTTATAGAATCCTGTCCCTCCAATTCCAACATTTTTGCAACGTGGCGAACGTATGCTTTGCGAATATTAGTGGTGGAAGAATCCGTATTAAAATAATAATCACGTTCGGGAAGGCCAATACCTCCCTGCCATAATTTATAACTCATCACATCACTGTTCTTATCATCCTGCTGCACAAAGTCACTGAATAAAGCGCTCACACCAACCTTATCCAGTTCACTTACTACGTTTATAAAAGAAGGCACATCAGTGATGGCATTTATTTTATCAAAATAAGGCTGTAAATATTTAGTGCCTTGTTGTTCCACTTTTGCGCTGTCCATGGCGGTTGTCCAGAAGTCACCGATCTTTTGCGAAGCGGAGCCCTTTGCTGCACCTTCCTTTGCTGCGGCTTCGCTTATATCGCGGAGGCGTTGCAAATTTTCATTGATAACGAGATAAGCAATTCCCCACGAGCTTTCTTCGTTGGGTATCGGGTTATCTTTTATCCATTTGCCATTGGCATACATAAAAAAATCTTCTCCCGGTTTGGCGAGTGTGTCTATGTTGGTTGCGAATACATCTTTTTTAACATCCGCATTTTTTGTTTTGCAGGAAAAAAAAGTAAGGAAGATAAGACTGTAGAAAAATATTTTTTTCATTCTGTAAAATTGAGATGCCAAATATAGAGAAGAAGTTAGGTTATTGAGGTTCGATTTTTAAGAGCGGCAGAATGAAAACGGGAGATAATTCTACTATGCAAATTTAATATTTCATGTTAAATTTGCATGGATGATTATTCGCAAACTTGAAGAATAGAAGCCTTGGAAAAATTTTCAGTTGTATTAAGAAATTTGGAGAGGTTTTAATATTTTAATTAACCCAGTTCTCTATTTGTAATCCTTCTATCCGCTTAAATTCCTTTTCATTATTAGTAACTAATATATGGCCTAAACTCTTTGCATGGGCTGCAATCAACATGTCAAGAGGCCCAATAAGAGCACCTTTTTTTTCAAGATCGCTCCTTATATACCCATACTCAATAGCACAATTATAATCGAATTGAAAAAGTTCAAAAGGAATGAGAAACTGTTTCAATGCTTCCATGTTCTTTTCAGGAAAAGCGCTTTTCCTTACTCCATATACCAACTCTGATAAAGTAATTACCGAAATACCTACAAGACCTAATGGAACCTGACTTAATTTATCAAGAACGTTTTGAGGCTTCCTTTTGATAATGTAGATGCAAATATTGGTATCAAGAATATAATTCATCAGTCAAATGATTCCCTGTTCTGTGGTAATGGCTGATTCCTTTCTTCCATAAAGTCAGGAGAGAATTGTTGCAAACTGTCTAACAGGCTTTGCCATGGCTGATGATATGGGATAATATAAAGGCAGTTCCCCATTTTTTTTATATAGACCTTACTATCATCTATTTTGAAACTTTCAGGGATTTCGATTGCTTGTCCCCCTTCTTTATTCTGTATGTCAATCGTTTCAAATTTCATAACAAAGTCTTTGTTTTAATAAATAAAACTGTGCCTGGCAAATATACACAAAGAAGGGATGTGATTATATTGCATCCCTTTCTTAAAAAGAGACCTTGTTTTTTAGAATCCTATTTTTGCCAAATAAATAATTTATGACCTCCCAACGACACGACCGACTTACTTCAGTTCTCAATCACCGTCAGCCGGATTTAACTGTCGTTTTAGAAAATGTTTTTGACCCGCACAATGTGTCTGCGGTTATGCGTACCTGTGATGCCGTGGGCATACAGGACATTTATATTTTAAACAACCGCATTCCGCCTCATAAAAAATGGGGTTATAAAAGTTCCTCAACGGCGGCAGCATGGTTGAATGTTTTTCAATTTACTGATGCTGAAACTTGCTTTGCTGAAGTGAGAAAAAAATATCAGAAAGTTTATACGAGTTATTTGGGTCAAAAATCTTCCGATATTTTTTCTTTTGATCTTACTGAATCCATCGCATTGGTTTTTGGAAATGAAACTTTTGGAGTAAGTGACGAAATAAAAAAATACAGTGATGGCGATTTTATTATTCCGCAGGTAGGCATCATTAAATCGCTGAATATTTCTGTGGCCTGCGCGGTTACTTTGTATGAAGCCTTCAGACAGAAAAAAGAAAAAGGCCATTATGACCGGGCACGTTTGCCTGAAACAGAAAGAAATGAGATTGAAAAGAAATGGGGCCTGGTTGATTTTTGAGAAGAAGTCTCCATCCTACATTTTCTTTATCGCAAAAGTGATTTTTGTCAACTCAATGCAATTTTGACCGATTCTATTCCTTCAAAAACTGACAGCAAATTACATTCTCTGCCAACTAAACCGTTTACATTATTTGGTACAATTATTCGTGTACATTTGCAATCCAAATAATAAATTAAAAAATTTTAACAATTATGGCAAAAGAAAAATTTGAACTCTTTGATGACAGGGTTCTTGTGAAGCCCAATGAGGCTGAAGAAAAAACCGCCGGTGGAATTATCATTCCTGATACAGCAAAAGAGAAACCCCAGAAAGGTACTGTAGTAGCTGTGGGAAAAGGAAAGTACGCCGATCAAACGGGTAACTTAATTCCGATGCAGGTAAAAGCCGGAGATACCATAATGTATGGCAAATATGGTGGCACCGAAATAAATATTGACGGAGAAGATTACCTCATTATGCGTGCATCTGATATTTTAATTAAACTTAGTTAATTCAACTTTTTAAAATCTTAATAAATAAACAAAATGGCTAAACAAATATTTTTCGAAATAGAAGCCCGCAATAAAATGAAAAAGGGCGTAGATACCCTCGCCAATGCGGTGAAAGTAACACTTGGGCCAAAAGGCAGAAACGTAGTTATTGAAAAGAAATTCGGTGCACCGCAGGTTACTAAAGATGGTGTAACGGTTGCTAAAGAAATAGAACTGGAAGACCCTATTGAAAATATGGGTGCCCAAATGGTAAAAGAAGTAGCTTCTAAAACTGCTGATATTGCAGGCGATGGTACTACTACTGCTACTGTTCTTGCTCAGTCTATCATCAGCGAAGGTTTGAAAAACGTAGCTGCCGGCGCCAATCCAATGGATTTGAAACGCGGAATTGATAAGGCTGTGAAAGCAGTTGTTGGGCACTTAAAATCACAGTCTGTAGCTGTGGGTGATAATGGCGGAAAAATAGAGCAGATCGCTTCTATTTCTGCAAACAATGATGAATCCATTGGAAAACTGATAGCACAGGCAATGCACAAAGTGGGTAAAGAAGGCGTCATTACTGTTGAGGAAGCAAAAGGTACTGATACCACTGTTGAAATTGTAGAAGGTATGCAATTCGATAGAGGATATGTTTCTCCTTACTTCGTTACCAACAGCGAAAAGATGCAGGCTGACCTGGAAAATCCTTACATACTTATTTATGATAAGAAGATTTCCTCCATGAAAGACATTCTTCATATTCTTGAAAAAGTAGCGCAAAGTGGCCGCCCGCTTTTAATCATTTCTGAAGATCTGGAAGGAGAAGCATTGGCAACTTTGGTAGTAAATAAATTGCGTGGCACCTTGAAAGTGGCTGCTGTAAAAGCTCCCGGCTTTGGTGATCGCAGAAAAGAAATGCTTCAGGATTTAGCCGTTCTTACCAAAGGAACTGTTATCAGTGAAGAACAAGGTTACAAACTGGAAGGGGTTGAACTTACTTCTTTAGGACAGGCAACTGCTGTAACTATTGATAAAGACAATACTACCATCGTTGGTGGCAAAGGAGATAAAAAAGATATTACCGCAAGAGTAAATCAAATTAAAGCCCAGATAGAAAGCACTACTTCCGATTATGATAAAGAAAAATTGCAGGAACGCCTTGCTAAATTAAGCGGCGGTGTGGCAGTACTTTATGTAGGCGCTGCTACCGAAGTGGAAATGAAAGAAAAGAAAGACCGTGTGGATGATGCGCTTCATGCAACAAGAGCTGCTGTGGAAGAAGGAATTGTACCGGGCGGTGGCGTTGCTTACATCCGTGCTATTGATAGTTTAAAAGACTTGTTAGGTAGCAATGATGACGAAACAACAGGTATCCAGATCGTTAGACGCGCTGTGGAAGAACCCCTTCGCCAGATCGTTGTTAACAGCGGAATTGAAGGAAGTATCGTAGTACAAAAGATAAAAGATGGTAAAAAAGATTTTGGTTTCAATGCCCGCACAGAAGTTTATGAAAATTTACTTGCTGCCGGCGTTATTGATCCTACAAAAGTTACCCGTATCGCATTGGAAAATGCAGCTTCTATCGCAGGGATGTTATTAACTACCGAATGTGTAATTTCTGACAGGCCTGAAAAAGATAAAGGCGGTATGCCTCCAATGGGTGGTGGCATGGGCGGTGGAATGGGTGATATGGGATATTAATCTCTCTCATCTTTTCTCTGATCTCCATCAGAATAATTTCAAAATAAAAATCCCTTCGTGTTACAGCGAAGGGATTTTTGTTTCATCAAAGTCTCGTTACTTCATTTGGCTAATCTATCTCGGGCATTCTAAAGATTATTTTTCAGGCAATTGGTGCAATTATTTATTGTGTGTTTTGTTTGAGAAAATAAATGCTTTTTTTCAACAAAAAAACAATGATGAACCTTCTTTCGATTCACTAACAGGAATAAAACGCAATAGGTTAATCTGCTTTTATTGCACTATAAAAGTAGTGTGGGCGCTCTGTTCGTTATCTAAAAATAATTTTTGAAGAAGAATAATCTTTTACATATAAGTTACCTGCCTGATGGAAACTAATTTTTCCAGTAAATCTTCCAGCAGATCAAGCCGCAGCATATTAGCGCCATCACTTTTGGCTACAGAAGGGTTGGGATGCGTTTCAATAAATAATCCATCGGCGCCAACTGCAATGGCAGCCTTTGCGATAGTCTCAATCATTTGGGGATTGCCACCTGTAACCCCGCTGCTTTGGTTGGGTTGTTGCAAACTATGGGTACAATCCATTATTACCGGTACACCATGGCCTTGCATTATAGGAATGTTTCTGTAATCCACCACCAAATCTGTATAACCAAATGAGTTTCCTCTTTCAGTAAGCATTACTTTTTCATTACCCGCATTTTTTATTTTTTCAACGGCAAATTTCATAGAGGCCCCATCTACAAATTGTCCCTTTTTTACGTTCACGATTTTTCCTGTTTTTGCAGCAGCAATTAAGAGGTCGGTTTGCCTGCAAAGGAAGGCCGGTATTTGCAAAACATCCGCATATTCAGCGGCCATCGCGGCTTCTTCATGTGCATGTATGTCGGTAACCGTTGGTAAAGAAAAATGCTCGCCCGCTTTTTTTAAAATGGCAAGGGCTTTTTCATCGCCCAATCCTGTAAAAGAAGAAGCGCTGGTGCGGTTGGCTTTCCGGTAAGAAGATTTAAAAATATAAGGAATGGCCAGACGTTTACAAATCTCTGAAACCTTCTCTGCCACTTCAAAAATTAATTCTTCACTTTCAATAACACAAGGGCCGGCAATTAAGAAAAAATTATTTGGGTTGTATGATTGTTTGGAAAAAAGTTCGGATAAATATGGCGTCATACTTCTATTTTTTAGGCGCGAAGTTATTTTAATTTATTTATCCCTGTTATTGTTTGTGGTTCTTTATAAGAACCGTTATGTTATTCTTTGATCCTGGCTTTCCAGATTATTTCCGGTGCGTTATTTTTCATTCCGGTAAACCTTGCCAGCATAAAAAGATAATCGCTGAGACGGTTAATGTATTTGATAATTAAAGGATCTACTTTGCTATCATGCTCTGATAAATTAATGCAACATCTCTCTGCGCGCCTGCAAACACTTCGTGCCACATGTGTGAATGATACGGCAGGCATTCCTCCGGGTAAAATAAAATTTTTCATAACCGGAAGCTCCGCATCCATAGCATCCATCTCTTTTTCCAGAAGCTCAATATCGCTTTCATACAGATCCGGTATTTTCATTTTAATATTTTTCTCCGGATCGCAGGCAAGCTCTGAACCTATTGTAAATAGACGATCCTGAATTTCTTTTAGAATATTTTTCGCATGTTCATCGGTACAATAATCAGAAACAACACCGATAAAAGAATTTAGTTCATCCACTGTTCCATAAGCTTCTATGCGGAGATCGCTTTTTAAAACTCTTGTTCCGCCAATCAGGCTTGTTTTTCCGGCATCACCTGTTTTAGTGTAAATCTTCATTGCCATGAGGTATCTTTTTTAGTAAAATTAAAATGTAGCTTTCTGCAATTTCGTCCGTATAAAATTACAATGGAATTGATGAACCCGTTTACTGTGGATGGAAATTTATTGTGCAAGAACAGTCATTTCTTTTTTAAGATGATCGCTTTCAATAATACCATCTCTGAGGCGGATAATGCGATGAGCAAAATGGGCAATATCTTCTTCGTGTGTTACTAAGATTACTGTATTTCCATCGGCCTGTATTTTATCAAAAATATGCATGATCTCCACAGAAGTTTTTGAATCCAAATTTCCGGTAGGCTCATCTGCAAGAATAATAGAAGGGTTATTAACCAAGGCTCTTGCAATGGCCACGCGCTGATTTTGTCCCCCGGATAATTCATTAGGCTTATGATGGCTTCTATCGGCTAAGCCAACTCTGTCAAGCATTTCAAGGGCCAATGCGGTTCGTATCTTTTTGGTAGTACCGTTGTAAATTAATGGTAGCGCCACATTTTCAGCCGCAGTTAAGCGCGGCAATAAATTAAACTGTTGAAATACGAATCCAATTTCTTTATTACGCACTTCTGCCAAATCATCATCAGGCATTTTGCTTACGTCTTTGCCATTTAAAATATAATGGCCGGCAGTGGGGGAGTCCAGGCAACCCAATAGATTCATGAGAGTAGATTTTCCACTTCCGCTAGGCCCCATCAAAGCCACATATTCATTCTTAAAAATTTCAATGGAAATACCTTTTAGCACTTTTAATTCCTGCTTACCAAGGTAATAACTCTTCTGAATATTTTCTAACTGTATTATTGAATTCATTTTTGTCAAGTATCAAGCTAATTTACATTTTCAAATATTCAAATATTCAAATTTGAATATTATTTCTTAATCACCTTAGGCACCTTAAAAAAATTGCCATCATGCAACGGTGCATTTTTAAAAACATCTTCTTTCGATATTTGTCCGGATACCTCATCATTTCTAAAAATATCTACATTCTCACTCATGTGCAAAAGAGGTTCTACTCCGGAGGTATCCAGTTCATTTAATTTATCAATAAAGCCAATCATTTTTTGCAATTCAATTTTCATTTCTTCTTTTTCGGCTTCTTTTAATTCCAGCCTGGAAAGATGAGCCAGTTTTTCAATTAATGCATCATTTACAATCATTGGGCAAATATAACCTGTTTATTGTTTTCCTGTTTCTCACTGACAAGCGCATTTACCCGTTTATCATTTTTTAAGGTACCTCTCGTCTTAAAAAAGAGTAGCTCATTTTTATGATAAGCGATAATGCTTTTTGCCTGATTATTTAACTGATATACCTATACAGGCGCTTAAAGTGGTGCCTGTTGAGCACCACCCAATTTATTTGAGTCTGTAGGCCTTTCTGGTTTATGAAAATTGAGCTGCCTGTGAGAGATTATTTTTTTCCAGCCTTCACTGCATTCATCAATCCACCAACATCAAAGAATTCTGAAGCAGATATTATTTTGTGGTCTTTATTGAACTCAAACGTTCCATAATAATTAACTTGTGTAGCAATACCTGATGAATGAACTCCGTCCCAACGTCCATAACAGCGCACACTTCCATCGAATTCATGGGTAGCTGAGTCCACTCCGGGTAAAAACTGGGCATTAGAAAAATGGATGTTGCTCCAATTGTCCAGGTAATATTTGAGGCTTTCTATCCAATGTTTTTTGGTGTGTACGGTATCACCATAAGCGGGTGAATTCCAAACAAGGGAATCTGCTGATAATGCAGACATGGCAGCAATATCTTCCTTCTCAAAATTATTAAATGAAGCTTTTAATGTGGATAGGTTTTGTTCGTATAAACCTTTCGTATCTGTGCTTTTGGAAGAGGAAGAGTTTTCCTTTTTCTCAGCCTGGTTACAGCCAGTCATGGCAAGTACAATGATAACGGCAAAAAATATTTTTTTCATGTTTTGAGTTTGGGTTTAAAAAATGGATGCTCTATAATAAAAATTTTATCAATCATCAAACAGAAAGAAAAGAGGATTACTCCTTAACCATTTTTGAAAAATCACCATAGATGCCTTCATTTACAATTTTACCGTCATTATTAAATTGGTCAAATTGAACGAAATCTATGCTTAGCGTTTCACCTGTTTTTTTTGATTTACCAGACCATCTCCACCAGGATTGCACGTATTTTTGGTCTTTATCTATGTAGTGTAAATAATCAGGATAGCCCACTTGTGTAACCTTGATGTTATCGTAATAATCAAAATCAGCATTCCACATTTTAAATGCTTCTGCTATTCCAACTTGTTTATCCATACCTGAAACCCAGTATTTAGCAGTGTCCGAGAAAATTTTTTCATTTGCTGCGTTGTCGTTTGCCTCGTAAGCTTTCATAGAATTATTTACGACATCAATGTAGGGATGCTTAATGTAGATAGTACCATTCTTTTCTTCGTTTTGAGAAAAAGCGGCTATTCCAAAAAGGAATAAAGCGATTATTAGAATTATCTTTTTCATGATTTAATTTTTATAAGGTGATTATTTTTTATAAGGGATCGATTTATTTTTTCTTCACTTCATCCAAAGTGTTTTTACCTGCTGCTTTAATAATTAAACTCCTGTCGTAATAGCCATAATAGCGGTCAATTTTTTTATCTGCATTAAAGTGTACGGAAAAATTCATTCTAAGAGATACGGGCTTTCCATTAATAACCATTTTGTTGGTAAAATAAACCAGGTCATAAATACCCGAAGGGACGCCCGCTTTTAATTGCCTTATTGCATTTATTGGGGTGTGGTTAAAATCGCTTAGTACCATGGAATTGGTTCCCTTTTCCTCAGATTTTTTCCACCAGTCCAGTACTGCGGATTTACCAGTTATTTTGGTTCGTGTATCCATATCTCCGTCCGGGTAGGCGTACACTACATCATCTGCCAGCATATCTGCCCAGGCATCATATTCTTTCTTTGCCAAATGCTGTAATGATTTTTCACTGAGTTCAGAATATTCAACGGGCGCAAGGCTTATGTTGGGATTTGTAACGGTTCCGGATGTAGAATCAGCCATGGTATTGGTTTCTTTTGCTGGCGTGGAATTATTGCATCCGGTAGTAAAGAAAGAAGCAATTGCTATTGCTACAATTGACAGACAAAGATTTTTTTTCATTGTAAAATAGTTTTAATTTTTCTTACTCGTATGGCTTTTCGGATTCGCCCCTGCAGAAATACCAGAGCGCGTGCAGCCGGTTATTTTTGTCCCGGAGCACGATAATTAACCGTTTTTTTACATGCAGCATCAATATCTTCTACACTGAACAAAGGCGTTGTTGATATTCTAACCAGGCCTGCCGCATTCACAGCAAATGAGATTGCCGCAGCAGTAATATCATCCTGTAATTCTATGATAACATACACGTCGTGCTCGCCGGTTGAGTAATAGAATGATTCTACTTTACCGTTTAAGACTGCCAACATTTTGTCAATGGCATTTTTACGTTTGGTACCACCTTCTTTAATTAATGCCGCTGTTCCTTCAGCATTATAAGTTCCTGTAATTAAATACTTTTTCATTTTTGAATCATTTTAGTTTTTCTACTTATTTTATGAATTCGTTTGCGCCTCCGGAAAGTTATTTTCTCTTAATTCTTTTAAGCAGGTTTTCTGATGTTTTTATAAATACTCCAGGTATTGATATGCTGTTTTATCAGCATACTGCCAACCAGTTCAACCTGAAGTAAATGGATTTGTTTTCATTCTTAAATTTTGATGTTTATCAAGAATGTGGCAGAGAGGAAAAAAAGGTATAAATCTAACTTTCAATTGTAATAAATGCAACTGCTTTAGGACGAAAAGCTTATAAAATTGTCCGAAGAGGCTGTTATATTTTTCGGACCAGGTACGATTGGCTGAATTTATTGCACATACACCTTTTATCTCCGCGATATCCTGTTGCCATTTTATAAGTTTGTATAGTTTTCTCGTAACTAGCTAAACTATTTAAACAATCAGCATCTGCCTGCAAAACTGCTGCTTTAGAAAGTCTGCATTCGTTGCATGAGTTGTTCTCTCATTCCGGAACCCAGGGGCAGTAATTTTTCTGCAATCATCACATAATTTTCTGTTACTTCATCCACATGCACAATGTTAATCAGATAAGAGCGATGGATTCGAAGGAAATATTGCATGGATAATTTCTCTTCTATTATTTTGAGGGTAACACAAAGTAGATGCTCTTTTTGTTGAGTAAAAATGCGACTGTAGTTTCGGTCTGCCTCGATGTATAAAATATCTGTTACCATTATTTTTATCATCTTTTCTTTGTAACGTACAAAAATGCGGTCTCTTAGAATAAAAGGCTTTTCGTTGCCGTTCGTTTTTTTGTAACCGGCCACGGTTTCACTCTCTGTCACTCTGCTAATAGTGAGCTCGATCGCACGTTGTAAGTCTAATCGCTTAAATGGTTTTGAAATAAAAGCATAAGGCCTCGTGGATTTAGCCCGGTTAAAAGTAGCCTCATCCGAATTGGCGGTAAGATAAATAATGGGGGTTTCTTTAATTAATTGTAATTGCCTCGCTGTTTCTATTCCGTCAATAATACCTTTTAGGTTAATATCTATCAATAAGATATCAGGTTTATTATCCTTTATATGCATAAGCGCCTCTTCACCCCGAGGCAAAATGCCCGTTACGTTATACCCAAGATGAGTTAATTGCAAAGATATCTTCGCTCCTATAATCATTTCATCTTCCACTACCAGTATTTTGATAGGATTTTCCATGAAACTTGTTCTGTTTTGTTTCCCGGTGCATTTATGTTCCTAAGATTTCAATACTTGCCTTCATTACTCAATCTTGTAGTAAATATAGAAAATAAATAGAAAGGAATCATCGAAGTAGCCATGTTTTTATTTCTGAATAAAAGTAGGCTTTAAAGTAATTATTTCTCCTGAAATACATCATGATCAAAGTGCAATCTCTGCGGCGTGGTACTATTTATAAAAAACCACCTTTTCCAAAACTATTTTATCTTCGCCCACTTATGGAAAAGAAGAAAGAAATTGTAATGAGCGGCATAAGGCCCACGGGATTCCTGCACCTGGGAAATTATTTTGGGGCCATCAAAAATTACATAAAAATGCAGGATGAATATGAATGCTTTTTTATGGTGGCCGATCTGCATTCATTAACTACTCATCCCGATACAACCGGGCTAAAAGCCAATGTACACAGGGTATTGGCGGAAAATATTGCCTGTGGTTTGGACCCCGAAAAAGTAGCGTTGTATTGCCAGAGTCATGTACGCCAGACCGGTGAATTGTATCTTTATCTGAACATGCTTGCCTATAAAGGCGAGCTGGAAAAAACGGTTACTTTTAAAGATAAAGTACGTCAGCAACCAGATAATGTTAATGCCGGATTACTTACTTATCCTGTATTGATGGCGGCGGATATTTTAATTCACCGCGCAAAATATGTTCCCGTAGGAAAAGACCAGGAACAACATCTTGAAATGGCACGCACGTATGTAAACCGTTTTAATCACAGGTATGGTGAGGTTTTTCCTGAACCGGTTGCATTTAATTTCAACAATGAATTAGTGAAAGTGCCTTCTTTGGATGGCGGTGGCAAAATGAGTAAAAGCATAAATGAATCGGCAACATTATATCTTGCTGATGAAGATGATGTGATAAGAAAAAAAGTAATGAAAGCAAAAACGGATGCAGGTCCTACTGAGAATCATTCTTCAAAACCTGATTACATAGAGAATTTATTTTTGCTAATGAAACTCGTAAGCCGCGAAGAAACAGTAAAGAATTTTGAAGAGCATTATAACAATTGCACCATACGCTACGGCGATATGAAAAAGCAACTGGCGGAAGATATGATTCAGTTTATTTCTCCTATTCGGAAAAAAGTAAATGCTATATTGGAGGATGAAGCCTATTTGAACAAAGTGATGAAACAAGGCGCTGAAAAAGCCATCGCCCATGCGGAAATAACCATGGACTTGGTGAGGAATGCTATAGGTCTGAATTATTTTCGCTGATGGCTCAAGTTCATTGCTGAAAAAAAACTAACTTGTCAAAATTAAAAAACACGAAACCCCTTCAATGGCGAAATCTAGAAAACCGAAACATATTGCAGTGGCCGGAAATATAGGTGCCGGCAAAACCACCCTCACCGAATTATTGAGCAAGCATTATAAATGGATCCCGCAATTTGAAGATGTGGATCACAATCCGTACCTCAATGATTTTTATGATGACATGCCCCGCTGGAGTTTCAATCTACAAATATATTTTCTGAACAACAGGCTCAACCAGCTTTTGGAAATTCAACGTGGCACTGAAACTATTATACAAGACCGTACCATTTATGAAGATGCCAATATTTTCGCACCCAATCTTCATGATATGGGTTTAATGTCCACAAGAGATTTCGGAAATTATTTCACTTTTTTTGAAACATTAAAAACAATGGTAAAGCCTCCCGATCTTTTAATTTATCTCAATGCTTCTGTGCCCACTTTGGTGGCGCAAATCCAAAAGAGAGGGAGAGAGTATGAAGAAAACATTCGCCTCGATTATCTAAAAAAGCTCAATGAATTTTATAATAAATGGATCAGTACTTACAAAGAAGGTCCTTTATTAATCATAGATGCAGATACTAACAAGTTTGCAGAAAATGAAGAAGACCTTGGCATCATCATCAACCAGATAGATGCGCAGTTGTACGGATTGTTTTGATCTTTTAATAGTTGGGCCCTCATGAGATTATCTTTTTTTATGAATAAGTATTTTGTACTATGGTTTGTCAATGACTGTATTTGAGGATACATTCAAAGCCTGTACACATCATGTAAAAGCCTTCCAATGGGCAATTCTTTTTTGCCAATCTCAATCCTGTTTGCATTGTAAGAATCAATCTTTATTTTCCGGATCCATATTCAAAAGAGTTTAACAGGTAACATACCCTGCCAAATTATTTGCAAATATTTTATTATAAAATAATCCTCAAAGATTTCCAATCCTTTTTAATTCGATTGTTTTTCAGCCTGCTAAAAAACATTTTTCCGGTTCGTTTTAGACTCGAGACAATGAAATTGTCATTAAAACAAAATCGTTTAAGAGGTTTATAAAAAAACTTTTTTTTTGTGCAGCGGTTTTAAAATTCATATTGTCTTACATAATAAAGAAATATATTTAGAAAGTTTTATAATAAAAGTTGATCTACCTGTGAACTAAATAAATTTTTTAAAAAGTTTTGGCAGGTTTAATAATATAATTACTTTTAACGAATGATAAATAAAACGCAATGGTACAAGAGAAAGGTTATTAAGGAATTGTGTTTTGGAAATGTTCTGTCAGCTCTGGAGATAAGTGTACGCGTTGAAAAAAGCCTGCCTTTAATTACCCGCATAATCAATGAATTGGTAGAAGAAGAAATTTTGCAGGAAAAGGGATATGCCTCTTCTACCGGGGGAAGAAAACCTTTAATGTATTCTTTGGTGGCTGGTAAAATGTATGTGGTTTCTGTAGCGATGGATCAGTTGGTTACCCGTATTGGAATTATTGATTTGCAAAGTTGCGAAGTCGGTTCTTTGAAAAAATACAACTTGATTCTTCCCCAGAATCAACAGGCACTTTCCACCCTGGTGAAATATATTGCAGAATTTATTAAACAATCCGAAATTGAAAAAAGTAAAATAATAGGAATTGGAATTGGTATGCCAGGTTTTGTAGATGTAGATAAAGGAGTTAATTATTCTTTTATGGATAATAAAAAAGAGAGCATACCCGAATATATTGAACAGGTTGTAGATGTGCCGGTTTTTATGGACAATGATTCCAGCCTGATAGCACTGACGGAATTAAAATTAGGATCTGTACGCAATAGAAAGAATGCAATCGTCATAAATCTTGGCTGGGGCGTTGGATTAGGGATGATCATAAACGGGAAATTGTTCAGAGGCCATAATGGCTTTGCGGGAGAATTCAGCCATATACCGCTGTTTGATAATAACAAGTTGTGTAGTTGCGGGAAAAGCGGCTGCCTGGAAACTGAAGCTTCGATGCTCGTGGTACTTGAAAAAGCAAAAGAAGAATTAAGCAAAGGAAGAGTTTCTGCGATAAAAAAAATTCCTGATGATTATGAGGAGGCCTCTGCAGTAATTATTAATGCGGCATTACAAGGTGATCAACTTGCGGTTGAATTATTGTCAAGAACAACGTATAATATAGGAAGGGGAATCGCCATTCTGATCCATATTTTAAATCCGGAACTGGTGGTTATAAGCGGGCGGGGCGCTTTAGCAGGAAACATGCTATTGCCGCCGATACAACAAGCCGTAAACAAATATTGTATTCCAAGATTGGCAGCCTATACAGAGATTGCTGTCTCCTCTTTTAGCAATAATGCTGAATTGATTGGAGCAGCAGCTTTGGTGGTAGAAAATTTTGATAAAAAATTTGCAAAGCAACTCTTAAGTGCAAATGCGTAGTACTGAATTTTTAAAATAATCATTCTCCGAATACAAAAGAGAAGATGTTTTACTCATGCAGTCTCTTAAATATTCAAAAATTAAAATT
>DATCWN010000071.1:0-2164 GCA_036566285.1 Hanamia sp. | reverse complement strand
TGTTTTCAGTATATCCCAGTTTTTCAATTTCCACTTTTACGATATCTCCGGGCTTCAACCATTCCTTAACTGGCATCCCCATGATCACACCTTCCGGTGTACCGGTTAAGATGATGTCTCCGGGAACAAGTGTCATGTGACGCGATAAAAACTCGATGATTTCTCCAACAGAAAATATCATGTCGGCAGTATTTGAGTTTTGGCGTAGCTCCCCGTTCAATGTACAGCTAAGCTGTAATTTTTGCGGGGCGTCCACCTCATCTGCTGTTACGAAATATTTGCCAAGCGGTAAAAAATAATCCAGGCTTTTACCTAACAGCCATTGGGATGTCTTAAACTGAAGATCCCTGCATGAAAGATCATTTGCGGTACAATATCCTAACACATAATTTAGGGCTTCATCCTTGGAAACATCTTTACATTTTTTACCAATTACCACGCCCAACTCCACTTCATAATCAAACTGTTCTCCTTCTTTCCCTAATGGAATATCCCTGCCATAATCAACAAGGGTATTGCTATATTTTGTAAATACAATCGGAACTGTGGGTATTGCCATTCCACTTTCAAGGGCATGCTTACGGTAATTCAATCCGATACAGATAATCTTAGAAGGGCTGGGAATACACGGTCCGATTGCGAGAGTTGATTCATTCAACAATGATTCAGGATGCTGCAAACCAACTTCCATTATTTTTTTCAATGGTTCTATGTCAGACAAAGTTAGCGGAGCGTCTGAAAATTCTTTTTCACCCGCCAACGCCGCATACTTATTGACATTGATAACACCTTTATCAGTAACTATTCCCGGCACTAATTGTGCCCCTTCCCTGTAATAAATTATTTTCATATTGCTATTGGTTTATAATAATTAATAGGTTCACGGATACTTAATAAGTAGCGCGCCCACCTGTTAAATCGAAAGTGAAACCAGTTGTAAAACTGTTTTCTTTCGATACGATATAAGCAGCCAGATTAGCAGCTTCATCCAATGTACCGCATCTTTTTATGGGTATTTTATCGGTCATATACTTTACCTGCTCTTTGGGCGTGGCTTCTACAAGAGGTGTCCTTATTACTGCGGGAGCCATAGCGTTTATGGTAATTCCTGTTTCAGCATATTCCTTTCCCTGTACTTTCGTCATGCCTATTACGGCAGCTTTTGATGCAGAGTAGGCAAGCATTCCGGCATTGCCTTCTTTACCGGCAATAGATGCCAGGTGCAATATGCGCCCATACTGCATTTTTATCATGTGCGGCAAAACAGCTTTGGTTGTATAAAAACTGCTCATAAAATTCAATTCAAACACTTTATGCAAGTCGTCACTTTCCACTTTGTGACTTAACTGGTTGGTAACACCGGTAATACCGGCAGAGTTCACCAAAATATCAATTTTTCCAAAACAGGTAATCACATTATCAATCACTTTATTAAGCAATGCCTGTTGTGTAATATCAATTGGAAACAACTTAATCTGTCCACTCTCTTCGCTAAACTTTGATTTCAAAGCCTCCTCATTGATATCCAATAAGGCAACTATGGCTCCTTCCTCTATCAGTTTGCGCGAAATAGAAACACCTATCCCAGAAGCAGCGCCTGTAATAACGGCCACTTGTCCTTCAAATTTCTTCATCTTGTTTAAATCTTTCGTTATAACTTTTTAATATTAAAGCGACTTGTATTTATCATAAACCTCTTGCAGAGATTTCCCTTCCAACAACTCTTTGCGTGATAGATTTTCCCGGTTTACTTTATCCTGTGCCGCCTCAAAAACCTGCTGCTCTACAGCTTTAGGTACCACTACAATTCCATCAAAATCCGCATAAACCAAATCGCCGTGATGAACAAGCACATCCCCGCAGCGGACAGGCACATCATAAGCAATTACAATAGCACGCCCTTTAGAATCCAAAGGCCTGATGCCTGAATAATACACCGGAAAGCCAATTTCAACAATATTGACGCAATCGCGGATCTGGCTATCACAAACACAACCCGCCACCCCATTTCGTTTGGCAATGGTGGACATCAGTTCGCCCCAGGGTGCATTGGCTCCGGAATGATCTGTAGAATGAATGACAACATCTCCAGCACACAAAGAATCCATAAATTCTATTTCAAGCCCGTAAGGGTTTTCTGCTAAATGGTCAGTTTCCATCCATC